>JAQXCN010000042.1 GCA_029251865.1 Crocinitomicaceae bacterium
AAATCAAGGCTAAATCGCCGCAAAATATAGTTAGTAAAGAATTACTTGAGGAAGCTTTTTATTTCATGTGTAAGGCAAAAACCTTAACTGAGAAATATGAAGCCAATAAAGAAGTAACATCAAAGTATGTGCATGCCACATCTCGCGGGCACGAGGCAATCCAAGTAGCTTTGGGTATGCAATTGAAACCTGAAGATTGGGTTTCGCCGTATTATCGTGATGATTCTATTCTTCTGTCAATGGGTATTTCGCCCTACGAATTAATGCTTCAAGTCTTCGCGAAAAAAGATGATCCATTTTCAGGAGGTCGAACGTATTACTCTCACCCTTCGCTAGATAGAGAGGGTTTACCTAGGATCATTCATCAATCTTCAGCAACGGGAATGCAAGCTATTCCTACGGCAGGCATTGCTATGGGGATTCAGTATAAGGAGAAGCAAGGGCTTGTGGATAAAAATGAAACGCCAGCTGTCGTGGTTTGTTCCCTCGGTGACGCCTCCTGCACTGAAGGAGAGGTGTCAGAAGCACTGCAAATGGCTGCTTTGAAGCAATTTCCAATTGTGTTTTTAGTTCAGGATAATGGTTGGGATATTTCAGCAAAAGCCGAAGAAACTAGAGCTCAAGATATGAGTAAGTATGCTCAAGGATTTAATGGGATGGAGCTTAGAACTATTGACGGAAGTGATTTTGTTTCCTCATATGAAACCATAAATGCTGTCTTTGAAACCGTAAGAAGAGAAAGGAGACCTTTTATTATTCACGCACATGTCCCTTTGTTAGGTCATCATACTTCTGGTGTTCGAATGGAATGGTATCGTGATGATCTTAAAGATGAGCAGAAAAAAGACCCTTACCCCAAGCTTTTGAACCTGCTCAAAATGAATGGCTGGTCCGATGCGGATATCCTGCAAAAAGAATCAGAAGTGAAAGATGAGATAGACGCTGAATACGGAAAGGCTATAAATGCTGAAGATCCAAATAGAAATAGCGTAACGGATTACATTTTTGCACCAACCCCCATAACTGAAGAAAAAGGAGAAAGAGCTCCAAAAGGAAAGAAGAAAACAGTGATGGTTGATGCTGCTTTATTTGCTGTTCGTGAAATTCTTCAAAAGCACCCTGAAGCATTATTATATGGTCAAGATGTTGGTGGTAGGTTAGGTGGTGTATTTAGAGAAGCGGCAACACTTGCGCAAACCTTTGGTGATGATAGAGTATTTAATACGCCAATTCAAGAGGCATTCATTATAGGGTCCACAGTTGGAATGTCGGCCGTTGGTTTGAAGCCCCTAGTCGAAGTGCAATTTGCAGATTACATATGGCCAGGTTTAAATCAGTTATTTACAGAAGTATCAAGATCTTATTATTTATCCAATGGTAAATGGCCTGTGAGTTGTGTAATAAGAGTGCCTATCGGAGCTTACGGTAGCGGTGGTCCTTATCACTCTTCAAGTGTTGAGTCCGTTCTTACAAATATACGTGGTGTAAAGGTAGTCTATCCTTCAAATGGAGCGGACCTTAAAGGGCTTTTGAAGGCTGCATATTATGACCCAAATCCGGTTGTTTTATTAGAGCACAAAGGGTTGTATTGGTCAAAAATAAAAGGTACGGAGGAATCAATGTCTATTGAGCCGAGTGCTGATTATGTTATTCCCATTGGTAAAGCGCGGCTTGTTCGGTCGATTTCTGATGAAAGAATAAGTAATGGAGGAACTGTTGGTGTTATTACTTACGGTAGAGGTATATATTGGACGCTTGAGGCGATAAAAGGGTTTGAAAACAGTGTAGAGGTTTTAGATTTACGTTCTTTAAATCCTTTAGATCATGAAGCAATGAATATACTTTGCCAAAAACATGGTAAGATTCTTTTAGTTACCGAAGAGTCTATTGAGTGTAATTTCACTTTGGGACTTGCAGGAAGGCTTCAACGTGATAATTTTAATTATTTAGATGCGTCAATAGAGATTGTAGGGGCCATTGATACACCGGCGATACCTTTGAATTCAGAGCTTGAATTAGAGCTATTACCAAATGCTGAAAAAGTAAAAGAAAAGCTTGAAAAGCTACTCAAATTTTAAAAAAATGACTTTAAAAGAAACAATAGAAAATGTTGAGGTTTTCCACAATGCCTTTGGTATTGAAAATAGAAGTAAACCGACAGCGGAATTGTCAGATGATGAGCAAAAGTTGAGGTACCGACTGATGGCAGAAGAAAACGACGAGTATCTAGAAGCAGTCAAAAACGCCGACTTGGTTGAAATTGCAGATGCTCTAGGAGATCAGTTGTATATTTTATGTGGAACTATTTTGAAACACGGTTTGCAGCATAAAATCGCAGAAGTTTTTCAAGAAATTCAGCGTTCTAATATGAGTAAGTTGGACCCAGAAGGGAATCCCATTTACAGGGAAGATGGAAAGGTTCTGAAATCATCATTGTATTTTAAGCCAGATATTAAATCAATACTCGATCAGGGCTAAGTTATCCACGTTCGCTTGGTTATTTCTTTTCCTCCAGAAAGACAATTGTATTCAATTCTGTAATAGATTTGATACATGAATGATTTGTCAATATATTTTACCCCGTTAACCGAGGACAAAGTTAATTATCATGAGGAGCAGATTGGACAAATTATCATTTCTAACTATGGGAGCTTTCCAGAAATTGAATCCGATTCAATAGCGGTGTTTTCCGTTCCGGAATATAGGGGTGATTCAAGTCACATATCTTGTGAGTCAAATTCTGAGTTTCGTTCTTCGTTTATGGCATTGTCTCAATCCAAAAATTGGAAGAAGAAAATATATGATTTAGGAACTATTGTTCCAGGTGAGCAATTAAAAGACACCTATTTTGCCATTTCGAGTGTGGTTTATGAACTCATAAAAAACGGGGTGGTTCCCGTTATGATCGGAGGCTCTCAAGATCTCATTTTGGCGGCATATGAGGCATATGCAAAACTGGAACAGCTCGTGAATATATGTTCTATTGATCACTCCCTTGATATTGGAGCACCTGACGTTGAGGTTGGTCACAGTGCGTATTTGACATCGTTACTTCTAAAAAGACCGTGCTACCTTTTTAATCATGCCAATATTGGTCTTCAGATCCCTTATGCGCAACCAAAAGAACTCAAATTAGTTGAAAACTTGTTTTTCGATGTTTGTAGATTGGGTGAATTTAATGACGACTTTAAGAGGGCAGAGCCCCATTTAAGAAATGCTGACATAATAAATCTTGATTTTAATTCAATTAAAGCTTCTGAGTTGTGCTCACAAAATGCAAACCCGAATGGTTTTCAGTCACAACAAATATGTCAAATTAGCCGTTATGCGGGTATTTCAGATAAGGTTAACTTTTTTGGTATTTTCAATTACGTAGATTTCAATAAAATCTCAGACAAATTATTAGCAGAAATACTATGGTACTTTATTGATGGTTATCAGTCGAGATGGGGAGATTTTCCAGTTTCTAGTAAAGCTGGTTATTATAAATTCAATGTTGAGCTAGAAAATGGCAACCATGCCATTATTTTCTATAAGAGCCACAAGTCAGATCGTTGGTGGATGGAGGTGCCATATCCACCCCAAAAAGGCTCGAAATATGAAAGACATCATTTGGTTCCTTGTAGTAAAGAAGACTATGATCGAGCTATGAAAAATGAAATGCCTGATTTATGGTGGAAGACCTATCAAAAGCTCACCTAGAGAGAAAGCCAACAAATTCTATGATTTGTTTTTATTATCGAGAAAATTATCTATTTTAGCATCTTGAATATTCCAATGAATGTGGATTCGGGAATGTTTGTGTTAAAAAAACTATATGCAACTCAAAAAATGCTTAGCAGGCTTGCTTCTCCTCATAGTCTCCTTTTCGACTATGTCTCAGCAAGATAAATTGATTACCCATTTTATCTACGATAAGATGAGTATCAACCCTGGTAAAACTGGTTTAGGTCTAGACAATACGATTTGCGCTACTTCTATTTATAGAAATCAGTGGGACAAAGTAAATGGTGCGCCAAATTCTGCAGTTTTAAACATTGAGGCTAATCTGAGTAGGATTCTACCAGGAGGTATTGGTCTATCCTTCTACCATGATGCAATTGGATTCGCAAAACAAAATAATCTCGCCCTTAATTATTCCTACCCCATTGAAATCGGAAGTATAGGCACCTTGGGTGTTGGCGTTGGTGTTGGTTTAATAAACTACGGTCTCCAGCCAGATTGGGTTCCTCCAACATCTTTACAAGATCCAGACCTTCCAGAAGAATTTGCCGCAACCAACCTTGACGTCAATTTTGGAGCTTATTTTAATGGTAAAGATTTCTACGCTGGTTTGTCATCAACGCATTTAACAGAATCTCTTCTTAAACAGCAAAGTGCTAACGGTTTCGAGCAATCTTATCAAACCGCACGTCATTATTATCTAATGGGTGGTAAAAAGTTCGCTAATATGTTTGGAGGGACTATCGACGCACAAGTTCTCATGAGAACGGATTTAGTTAAATTCTCTGCTGACTTTAACGCAAGGTACATTTATGATTTTGGTAATTCCAAAATTGGATATGGAGGTCTTACAGTAAGAACATCTGATGCTGTAGCTATGATGTTCGGTTACACGCCAATGGAAAATCTAACAGTAGGTTATTCTTATGATATTACGGTAAATAAATTAGCAAGTGTTTCACGAGGATCACACGAGATTTTCTTTAAATATTGCTATAAATTACCAGAACCACCGAAACAAAGTGCACGTCACCCTCGTTGGCTCTAAAATTTTATGTAACTATTTTATCAGTTCTAACGTTATATCCAAACTGAAACCTGTAGCAAGTTGATTTGGGTGCGTTGAACCAAAAAATATATAATGAAGAAGTTATTTTGTTTGTTTGCTTTACTGTCAATCTTTTACTCATGTAATGAAGTAGAAGGTAATTTAGTTGGGGTTAAAGGAAGAGACGTCTTTTATCCAGATGTATTAGGTCCAGGTAAATTGCCTATTGGAATGGTTTACGTTCCGTCAGGAGCTTACCAGTCTGGTGAGGATGATGAAGATATTATGGGCTTGCACACCGCAAGAAAGAAAACAGTTTCTGTTCAATCCTTTTACATGGATGCCACGGAAATTTCAAATAACGAATACCGTCAATTTGTTCATTGGGTAAGGGATTCAATCGCTAGAGAAAAGCTCTACCGTAGAAGTTATGGTGCAGATGCTGAGCAGTGGGTTCAAATCCCAGATGACTTTTGGTTGATGATGGGGCCTTATGGTGAAATTTATGATGCTGGTTCAGATATCCAAGGTGGGAACACCCCTTTTGAGCTCTTTATGGATTCTGCAAATAATGCGGCCGTTGATAAATCCATGCTTTTAATTGGTTCACCTTTTATGAAAGGGGCTGATGCGACAGGTCCAAATAAAAAAGTTTTTGGTAAGAATGTCAAACTTGTCAATGGTCTTGAGATTAAGCCCAAGGATCTAAAAGGTGTTCTTGGTATAAAAAATTGGGCTAATGAAGAATCTTTCGTTTTCCAAAATTACACAAAGAATAGTGCATTTAAGGGTGATAAGACCGAAAAGAAAGGCTATACAACACAGCTGACTAAAAAAGCTAAGAAATACCAACTTGGTCGTCTTGAAGCAAGAAAGTACTTAACACTCGATTGGGAGACTCCCTTAATTTATGACGATCCGGAGGTCAACTTCCTGCTTTCTGATATGTTCTACAGTGAGCAAGAACGTTTTTACAAAAAAAGAACCATAGACACACGCCTGCTCTATTTTGACTATTACTGGATTGACTATAAAGAGGCGGCTAGACGTGGAAAAATCATTACGACTTCCGTAGATTCAAGAAAAACATATTCATACGACAGTCTAGGTAATGAGACTTTCCGCTCTGATGATCTTTACAAAAGAAACAGAAGAGATCCTCTTTCTAAGGACTACAAACGCGATGATTTACACAGGTCTCCATTGTACACAATGGATCAGAATAGTAACAAGGTTTGGGTAGATACAACAATTTACACTTCTCAAGCCACTGATGACGTCGGTGATGTACTTCCAAACAAATCTATCGCAGATCCTGACAACCTTTATGGTACGATCCTAGAAAATCCAGGTCAAGACTTAGACATGGGGTTCTCCAATAGTAAAGGTCAGCATAATGCCATTCGAGGCCATACGGATAGAAGTCGTTTTATTATCAAAGAGAGAATTAACGTTTATCCCGATACACTATGCTGGGTGAGAGACTTTACTTACGCCTTTCATTCGCCAATGACCAAAAACTATTTTTGGCACAATGCATACGATAACTATCCGGTAGTCGGTGTGACTTGGACGCAAGCCAAAGCATTCTCTGTATGGAGAACACAAATTTACCATAGTTGGTTAGAGGCTAACGGTGATTTATTTGTCAATGATTTCCGATTACCTCTAGAATCGGAGTGGGAGAGAGCTGCAAGGGGGGATTTAGAACAGTCTCAATTTCCTTGGGGTGGGCCATACATTAGAAACGCAAGTGGATGTTTCTTGGCCAACTTTAAGCCGATGCGTGGAAGATATTTTGAAGATGGTGGGTTTCACACGGTAAAGGTTTACTCATATAATCCAAATGGCTTTGGGCTATATTGTATGGCAGGTAATGTCGCTGAGTGGTGTTCAACAGCATTTGACGAATCTCAGTATGAGTTTGGTCATGATATGAACTCAGATTATGAGTATGAAGCAAAAGATGGAGACCATCCAGTTAAAAAACGTAAAGTAATCCGAGGAGGTTCATGGAAGGATATAGGTTATTACCTTAATAATTCAACCAGAACTTTTGAATATCAAGATACCGCTAAATCGTACATCGGATTCCGTAATGTGATGTCTCACATGGGTAGAGGTGGTAAAGATTTAGATCTTGAGAATGGAGAAGAAATCCAAAGTGATATACAACTTAAATAAACCAATAACAGTTAACAAAAAAACAAATCTATGAGTGGACACGGAACTAGCTTTTTCGAAAGCAAGACTTGGAAGAATATTATGAAATATGTTTATGGCCTTGGTGCAGCGGTCGTAATTATGGGTGCTTTATTTAAAATTATGCACTGGCCAGGTGCTTCTGAGATGTTAATTGTCGGGTTAAGTACAGAGGCGCTAATATTTATTATGTCGGTAATGGAACCTGTTCATTTAGATGCAGATTGGTCACGCGTTTTTCCTGAGCTTGCAAATACTGAAGGTGAAGGTGTTGAAGAGGTTGATGGTATTGGACTTTATGACCTTATCAAATCAGGAAGCGATGAGCCTGGATCACAAGCGGACAAATTAGCTGAAAAACTTGGAGACGCCGGTATAGACAACGCCCTCATTGGTAAATTAAAAGACGGTATGTCGAATTTGGCTGATAATGCTTCTTCTCTTGGTTCTATGGCCTCGGCAACAGGAGCAACCGATCAGTATGTAACGAGCCTTCAAAATGCGTCTAGTAGTTTAGACGATTTATCAGATCAATACAAGGCATCTGCTACTTCAATAGCAGCGATATCTGGTGAAGGAAACAATTTTGGCCCGGAAATGGAAAGATTAAGTACGAACATTGCGGCATTAAACGGTTCTTATGAACTTCAGTTAAAAAGTTCGCAAGATTACATTTCAGGTGCTGGGCAAATGAAAGATCTTCAAGATAGTATTCAGTCTGTGATGTCAGATTTGGCTGCTTCCGCAAATGATACTCAGGTATACAGAGAGAATATGGCAACTCTTTCTCAGAACCTTAGTGATTTGAACAATGTATATGGCAACATGCTTAAGGCAATGAAGTCGTAATCTTATAAATTATAAATTAAGAACGATAGAACATGGCAGGAGGCAAGGAAACCCCAAGACAAAAGATGATTGGTATGATGTATTTGGTACTAACAGCCCTATTGGCGCTGAATGTATCGAAATCCATACTTGACGCTTTTATAAATATTGAAGCGAACATTCAAACAGGTAACATAACAGAGGTGCAACGTGGTGATGAGAAGAAGTCAGACGTAGCGGCGAAGAGAGTTAATGATGAAGGTGGTGAAAATAAAACAGCTGCAGGCATTTACAGTGTCATGGAGAAAATAGATAAGGCAGCAGCGGAAAAGATTGAACTCATAGATCGCGTTAAGTTACTCATTTTCCAAGCATGTGCAGAGGATTTAAGTCCTACAGCTGAAAAACCAATTTGTATTAAGGATAGAGCAGAATGGAAACTTGATTTTGCGAATCTAAAAAAGCCGGGGTTGACCAAGAATAGTGAGCCTATAAAGCCAATTAAGATGAATTTGTTTCACGTTGCGAAAAAAGATGCCTATGATGAACAAATGTTAATTATGGGTATAAACGAAAATATTATGGCTCCGAACAAAACGGCGCCAGGATTTGCGGTATGGCCTGCGATGGAAAAATATAGAACTGAAATTTGTGATTTAATCGTAGAAGCTTCCTCAGTTATTGATGAAGATGGAAAGAAATATTCGTTTAAAGATCCTAAAATCAAAAAGTTTAAGGATTTCGCCGACTTGGATAAGCAATTAAAAAAAGCTTTAGACGCATCTGACATTAAACAAGATGATAAAGGAATAATAGCGAGTTTATACAAAGGTCTAACCAAAAATGAAATGCAAGCTGATCCGCATGAAGAAGGTAAGACCCGTCACTGGATAGGTGGTACTTTTGATCATGCGCCTTCGGTTGCGGCTATTGCGGCTTTATCAAGTTTACAAAGTGAGGTATTGACAGCTCGTGCTGATGCAATGGCTTACTTAGCATCTAAAGTTGGTGGTGGTAATTATGCCTTTAACAAAGTAACTTCATTAGCAATTGCTGCGCCTTCCGTTAGCGGTGGTGCAACAGATACACTTAGAGTAATGATGGCAGCATTTGATTCAGAAAAACAGCCTATTGTTGTTCCAGATGCAGGGAAAGGAACGTTGGTTGAAACTAAAGGAGGTCAAGCGTACATCGCATATACAGCACCTAGTGGAGGTGAAATGGAGTTAACAGGTACTATTTCTATCAAAGATAAGTTTGGTAATTTGAAACCTGCTAGTTATTCTACCGTAGTAAAGGTAGTTGAAAAGGGTGGGTCGATTGCTTTGCCGGAAGTTTCGGTCTTTTATACAGATTGGGCGAATAAAGTAACCTATTCTGCTGCCGGTGTTGTATCTTCATCTGTTGCATGCAGTGGTTGTTCAAAAGCAACGAAAAATAAATCGTGGAAGGATGCCGACGGCGTTTCGTTTAAAGGTGATTGGCTGTATGTGAATCGTGGGACGAAAAAAGTTTCGGTTACGCTCCAAGGGAAAGATAATAATGGAAATAATGTCACTTTTGGTAAGTACAGTTATTCAGTTAAGAGGTTTCCAAAGCCAGAGGTTCAAACGAAATCAATGTCTAAAGCCCGAGGTGGCTTTATAAAGGCAGGTTTGGGAGAAGCGTTTAACTTTAAGGGTTTGTCTTATAAAGTGCTAAGTGGAGATATTAACGGTCAAAACTTTTCAGGAGATAGAGTCCCTTCAAAGTTGTTGGCGAAGGTAAGAAAGGGTCAAAAGGCTGCTGTAACTGTGATAGTGAAAAGAATGGATACTGGGCAGAAAATTCCAATTGAAGGTCTGATTACAGTAAATTAAAAATAAGTATTATGAAAAACACTATTTTATCATGTATAATGATTTGTTTTGTGGCTTCTTTTGTGGTTTCTCAATCCGATGTACCGCCGAGAGGACCTTACAATACCCTGAGAGGTGGAATAACAGATGGTGTTGTTATCAAGGATGAGATTCCTATTCGCAGTGCTATTCCCTATGAACATGTGAGGCTTGCGGATTTCGTTTGGTCCAAGCGTGTTTTTTCTAGAATAGATGCACGTGAAAAACTGAATCATGAAATTTTTTTCCCTTTCGACTCCTACGATTCGGAGTACTTCAAACCCCCAACAAGTGAAGGTGAAGTTGATAGTCCATATTGGATAAAACACCAAGAAAGATGGTCTTTGTGGACTGTAATTCTGCGTCATATCATGTTAGGAGATTTAAAAGTATACAGGGTTTCTGACCCTATATACAATCCAGCTCAAATTGTTGAAGATGGCTATCAATTTAAATATCCAATAAATTTCCAGGGAGGCCCAGGTGACTACTTAATAAATGAAGCATACAAAAGTGATATTCATACCGTAGTTGCTGCCTCAGGACCAGGCCCCAATTTGAAGGTTCCAATTCAAGGGACACCAGAGATTTTAATGAGGTCAAATCAATCATTTGAAGAGTGGAGGGATTCAATCGCCTTTATGGAAGATGATGCGACTAAAGCAGAAATTCTATTATTTGATCAAGCTGATCTTGAAATGAGGTATAACAAGGCACCTATAGATGGAGTACTAAAAGATGATGGTCCTATTTCATTTCAATCTTCCGAAGGTATAACAGCGTACAATATTAAAGAAGACTGGTTTTTTGATAAAGAACGTTCAGTTTTAGATAAACGTATTATTGCCATTGCACCCGTTTGTAAGTATACAAAAGCGAAAAAGTCGGAGCATGGTGAAATGCGGGGTGATATGGTTACAATATATGATGGTGTTGAATCCTTTTTTCAATCCGGAGCTTTCGCTCCATTAGACGCTCAACCTACGATTCAGCTTGAAATGTTTTGGTTGTATTTTCCAGATTTGAGAAATGTAATGGTGAATTACTATACTTACAATGACAGAAGTGATGCCCAATGGATGAGTTTTGATGATTTGTTCTGGAAACGAAAGTTTAACGCACAGATTTACAGAACATCAGATAAATTTGATAGAGAAATTGAAGATTATAGATTTGGTGTCGATGCCTTGTATGAAGCCGAAAAAATTAAAGGTGAAATCCGCAAATGGGAACATGACGTTTGGAACTATTAAAATATTCTAATTTTAAATAAAACCTCTAAGTATTCTTAGGGGTTTTTTTATTTTTGTTTCATGAAAAAAATCGGTGACCGAATAAGTTTTGAAGATTCAAAAATCAAAACTACCGTGGTTATTATTCCAGAACGAAATAATACGGTCAACGCATTGATGGGTGCTTGGCTGAGTATGTGGTACTGCATCGGTTTAACCGTAATGTGGGCCTTGTTTACGTTTACATTGATTGAACAAGAACGAATCTTTTTATATATTTTTCTTTTATTTTGGTTTTATTATGCATTTCGAATCACTAGAGCTTTTTTGTGGCTGCTTTTTGGTAAGGAATTATTAAAGCTTGATAAGGATGGCTTTCATATAAAAAACTCATTTTTTTCATTTGGTAAACTCAAGACTTATTATTTTGATAACATCAAAGAATTTACCTTTGAAATCCCTGAAAAAAGAACCATAAGGGGTGTTTGGGAGTCCTCACCTTGGGTAAGTGGAGGTGAACGTTTTGAATTCGAGTATTTTGGTAAACTCAAACGGTTTGGCAGGAAATTAAGTGAAAAAGAATCAAAATTATTAAACAATCTACTTCAATCCAAAATGAAGTTATTTAGTAAATAAAGAGTATGTACGGAAAATTAAAAGAACACCTAACGTCTGAATTGACGCAAATCGAGAATAATGGCTTGCTCAAGCGGGAAAGGGTAATAACCTCCCCTCAAGGTGCAGAAGTTAAAATTAGCACTGGTGAAGACGTTGTTATTATGTGTGCCAATAACTATTTGGGTCTTTCTTCTCACCCCGATGTAATTCAGGCCTCAAAGGATGCACTTGATTCACATGGATTTGGCATGAGTTCAGTTCGATTTATATGTGGGACCCAAGATTTACATAAAAATCTAGAACAAAAGATCGCAGAATTTTATGGTACCGAGGATACTATTTTATATGCTGCAGCATTTGACGCAAATGGAGGATTGTTTGAACCATTATTTGGAAAAGAGGATGCGATTATTTCGGATGAATTGAATCACGCCTCAATTATTGATGGTGTGCGTCTTTGCAAAGCACAGCGCTATAGATATAAACATTCTGATATGTCAGATTTGGAAGCACAGCTTAAAGATGCACAAGACCAAAGGTTTAGAATTATTGTTACTGATGGTGTATTTTCAATGGATGGTGATATTGCTAAAATGGATGAGATTTGCGATTTAGCGGATAAATATGATGCGCTTGTCATGACAGATGAATGTCATTCTGCAGGTTTTATAGGAAAAACAGGTAGAGGCGTTCCTGAGTATTGTGACGTTCTTGATCGTGTTGATATCATAACAGGTACACTTGGAAAGGCGCTGGGTGGTGCTATGGGTGGATATACTACTGGTAAAAAAGAAGTTATAGAGATGCTACGCCAAAAATCAAGACCTTATTTATTTTCAAATTCGTTGGCGCCGTCCATTGTAGGTGCTTCTCTAAAAGTTTTTGATCTTTTGAGTGGTTCAACCGCACTTAGAGATAAATTAGAGGAGAACACTAAATATTTTAAGACGAAGATAATCGCAGCAGGTTTTGATATTAAAAAAGGGGATTCTCCTATAGTTCCTATTATGCTTTATGATGCGGCACTTTCTCAAAAATTTGCAGATGGTCTTTTAAAAGAAGGTATTTATGCCATAGGATTCTTTTATCCAGTAGTTGCAAAAGGTGCAGCTAGAATTCGAACACAAATATCTGCGGCTCATTCAATAGCTGATTTAGATAGAGCTATTGCTGCTTTTATAAAAGTTGGTAAATCACTTGATGTAATCTCCTGATTTTTTTATTTTTGAATTGCAAAATCATGAAAGCGCTGCTCAATAAATATCTTTCTTTCTTTTGCCTGATTTTGTTTTCATTTCAGGTCCTATTTTCTTTTGTCAACTCTCAGGGTAATGATTTAGAATCGAAGCTAACATGGACCATTTCTCATTTGATGCCTTCTTCTGATAGTCAAAACGATTCGGATACTGAGAAAAATAGCCATGATCCGGAAGAGAATGAGGAAAGCGAAGAAAATCAGGAGAGCGAGGAGAGCGAAGAGAATGAGGAGGGTAAGGAACTAGAACTTTTATCTGGTGCTTCAGATCCTTCTAAATATCACCAGTTACAGGATTCTCCTGAGTACTTTTATTTATTAAAGTCATCCGAGGGTATTCTCGAAGAACAATTTTCGCCTCCTGAGTGTAGAGTTTAAATACAAGACTTCGATCTTTTTTTAAACTTTATAATCAATTCATGAATAAAAATATTTTTAAACATTGGCAACAAGACCTACCCGCTAGTATTGTTGTCTTTTTTGTAGCCGTACCACTTTGTTTAGGTATCGCGCTCGCAAGTGGGGCTCCACTCTTTTCTGGCTTAATTGCTGGTATTATAGGAGGTATTATCGTTGGTACAATAAGTGATTCATCTCTAGGTGTAAGTGGGCCTGCTGCAGGCCTTGCCATTATCGTTTTGAATGCAATTCAGGAGCTAGGAGCTTTTGAGATTTTCTTAGTAGCGGTTGTAATTGGGGGAGTATTCCAAATAATATTGGGATTACTTAGAGGCGGTTTAATAGGTTTTTACTTTCCGTCATCCGTAATAAAAGGAATGTTAGCTGCCATAGGGATCATTATCTTTATCAAACAAATTCCTCACGCCTTCGGTTATGATTCTGACTACGAGGGAGATTTGACCTTTCAACAAGTAGATGGTCAGAACACTTTTTCAGAGCTTGTAAATATGCTAGATTATGTTTCTGTGAGTTCAATGCTTGTGGCCTTTATTTCACTTACTATTTTATTACTCTGGGATATTGTGTTGGTGAAACGGAGTAAGTTTTTCAAAGTCGTTCCAGGCCCACTCGTAGCGGTGGTTTTTGGGATTCTTTATGAGGTTATAACCTCAACGTATTTCCCTGGTATGAGTATTAAAGGAGAACACCTTGTGAGCGTTCCTACATCAGCTAACTTTAGTGAATTCTTAACAAACTTTACTACCCCTGATTTTGCCCATGTTTCAAATCCAAATGTTTGGATTACTGGTGTCACTATAGCCGTGGTAGCCAGTCTAGAGACTTTACTTTGTGTAGATGCAACAGATAAGCTTGATCCTGATAAGGGAACAACCAGTACTAATAAAGAGCTTATTGCGCAAGGTACAGGTAATATAGTTTCGGGTTTGATTGGTGGACTTCCTATTACTCAAGTAATTGTACGAAGCTCTGCAAATATTCAGTCAGGCGGTAAAACAAAACTCGCTGCAATTTTACATGGTCTTTTTATTCTCATTTGTGTGAGCTTTATTCCATTTATTCTGAATCTTATACCTCTCGCCGTTTTGGCGAGTATATTATTTATTGTTGGTTTTAAATTAGCAAAACCAGCTTTGTTTATATCTATGTTTAAACTGGGGTGGAAGCAATCAATACCATTCCTAGTAACTGTCGCAGGTGTAGTTTTTATTGACCTTCTCAAGGGGATTTCGTTGGGTATGCTGGTTGCCATATTAACGATCATTCCATCTAAACTTTCAGAAGCATTTTCAATAGTTGAAGAGCATGTGGGTGGCGTCAAAAAAATAAAGATGGTCTTTACAGAAAAGCTAACCTTTTTTAACAAGCGTTCGGTATTCAGAACTTTGGAGGGAATTGAGAGGGGAGCCGAGCTCACAATTGATATGACACAGTCTAAATACGTTGATAGTGATGTTGTGGAGATTATAGATGAATTTGCAGCAAGTGCCAAAGAAAAAGAAATTCAGGTTTCATTATTAAAATAATATTATGTCTACAATTACAAAAGAAATGCAGGAAGGCATCTCTCCTGATCAAGCAATAGAGATGTTGAAAGAAGGAAACCAAAGGTTTCTAAATAAAAATCAAATCAGTCGAGATTTAAATTCTCAAGTTAAAGAAACAAGTGGAGGTCAAAACCCTTATGCTGTTGTTCTGAGTTGTATTGATTCACGAGTGCCTGTAGAATTGGCATTTGATCAAGGAATAGGTGATGTTTTTAGTGCTCGTGTTGCGGGTAACATAGTAAATGAAGATGTTCTTGGGTCAATTGAATATGCGTGTGGTGTAGCCGGTTCCAAGGCTATTCTTGTTTTAGGCCATACTAAGTGTGGTGCAGTGACTGCCGCTTGCCAGGGGGTTGAATTAGGAAACATTACCGCTTTATTGAGTAAGGTAAAACCTGCCATTGCTGATGTAGAAAATAGATTCGGTTCTATAGAAGTTGAGGAGGTTACGAAAGCTAATGTTCATCAGTCAATCAAGGAGATAAGGGCAAAAAGTGCTCTGTTAAATGATCTTGAGGCTGAAGGCAAGATTAAAATAGTTGGCGCCATTTACCACGTTGAAAATGGAAATGTTACTTTTCTCTAATTAAAATCAATTTTAAAATGGAAAAGGAGCTTAAGTAAGCTCCTTTTTTTTTGCCAACAGTATTCTGGAAAAATACCAACATATACGTTTTATAACTCTCCTTTGTGTGTACTAGGTCCTGTACCATTATTTCTTATATTTAAACATCCGAAATAAGAATAGTAGTTATGAGATTTTATTCCTTACAGTTATGCCTTTTCTTAGGCATGTTTTTTACTTTAAATATCCTTGCGCAAATCGAGGTGACAGGTCAGCTTGTAGATGACTATACGAACGCACCAATAGATGGTGCGAAAATAAAAGTGAAAGGTATGAATGCTGGAGCATTTACAGATGATAAAGGCGCTTTTAAGATCTCTATTCAAGGGGAGCTCCCAATTGTTTTGATTAGCTCTTACTTAGGGTATTCAGAACTTGAAACGATTGTTAATTCTGCAGATGCACCGATCTCCATTCGATTAAAAACGGATAAAACGTTAAACCTCGAAGAGGTGAAAGTTCGAAGTTTTGCCACGGATAAAGAAAAAGAATCTGCGCTTTCTATAGAGACCATGTCATTAGCTGAAATTCAAGAAACACCTTCTACGGATTTTTATGAGGGTTTGAGCCATATGAAAGGAGTTGATTTAACTTCTGCCAGTCTAGGTTTTAAAGTTGTGAATACAAGAGGCTTTAATAGTACTTCTCCTGTTAGGACCCTTCAAATCATTGATGGTGTGGATAACGCTTCGCCAGGATTGAACTTTGCATTAGGGAATTTCCTAGGCGCCTCAGAACTTGATTTAATGAAGGTTGAGATTGTTTCGGGAGCAAGTTCTGCATTTTATGGCCCAAATGCCTTTAATGGTGTAATTAGTATGTATACCAAAAGTCCGTTTAAATTTCAAGGTTTTAGCGCTTCAGTTAAGGGTGGAGAACGAATGCTTAATGAATATGCTGTGCGCTACGCTAAAGCCTATCAAAATAAAGCAGGAGAAGATAAGTTTGCATTCAAGCTTAACTTTTCTTACTTATCAGCTAATGATTGGGTAGCCGATAATGCAAATGCTGTACAAGGTTTGGATACGGACGAAAACAATCCAGGTGGATACGATGCAGTAAATAGATATGGTGACGAGAATTTATCTCCAAATATTAATAATGCTCTGGATTTACAATCGCGTTGGATGACACCAGGTCTTCGCAGGTGGCACCGAACAGGTTATTGGGAAAAGGACATTGTTGATTATGACACAAAAAATTTGAAGGCCTCGGCAGCATTACATTATCTTTTCACAGAAGATCTCGAACTTATTATGGCCTCAAATCTCGGTACAGGGACAACGGTGTATCAGGGTGATAATCGATTTAGCCTTAAGGATATCCTATTTATTCAAAACCGATTGGAGCTTCGAAAAAAAGATGATTTCTTTATTCGCGCCTATGCAACAAATGAAGATGCAGGTAATTCCTATGATGCGGTTTTAACTGCATTTTTAATGCAAGATGCCGCTAGCGATGACTGGGATTGGTACAACCGTTACCGTGGATATTGGACAAGTAACATTACAGATCAAGTTCGTGATTTAGATCCAAATTTAGTTTGGGAGCCTCAACTGGGAAGTACTTTGGATATCGGAGCAATTGACTCTGTCGTTGCTGCGCACCCTGATCAGATGGCTGCTTGGCATGATGAGGCGGAGGATTATGCAAATCTTGAACATGGCGATTTAGGAGGCGCTTTGGCTTATTTTGAGCCTGGAACAGCTCGTTTTGATTCACTACTCTCTGATATTACATCCAAAACCTCATTTTTAGAGGGTGGTTCAAGACTTCAAGATAAGTCTGCCCTGTATCATATTCATGGTGAAAAAATATTTAATACGGAATTTGCAAAGTTCACTGTAGGAGCGAACGGAAGGTTATATACGCCCAAATCAGACGGTGCGTTGTTTAGCGACACCAATGGTGTTAATATAACCAATAAAGAATTCGGAGTTTATGGCGGGTTAGAAAAGCGTTTTAATGACGATGAATGGATTGTAAAAGCGTCCATGCGTATTGATAAAAACGAGAATTTTAATTATCTACCTTCACCTGCTGCATCTGTAATTTGGCAACCGAATAAAGAACATTCTTTGAGGGCAACAATTACTTCTGCTATTCGTAACCCTACCTTGCTAAATCAATACATGTATTATAATGTTGGTCGTGCAAAACTAGTTGGGAATATCGCTGGATATGATTCCTTAGTTACTATTGAATCTTTAAGGGATTATTATTACACGCAAAATCCAGATACACTCTCTTATTTTAATCTCGATCCTATTGCCCCGGAAAAAGTAAAATCAATCGAGATTGGTTATCGTGGAGTTTTGTGGAATAAATTATATGTGGATATGAATTATTATTTTAATTCATACACGAACTTTATCGGATACGTTACAGGCGCGGATATTAAAATTCTTCAGAATGGCCCTTACATCAAGGACGTCTACAGGATTGCTACAAACTCGAAGGAAAATATTACGACACAAGGAGCGACAATAGGCTTGAATTACTACCTTGGAGACCATTATGCAGTAAATGGTAATTACTCATGGAACGTCTTAAACAAGCAGTCTGATGATCCAATAATTCCAGCATATAATACACCTGAGCATAAATTCAATATTGGTTTTAGAGGACGTGATATCTCCATTAAGAAGTTCAATGGTTTTGGGTTTAATGTAAATTACAAATGGATCGAAGGTTTTATTTACGAGGGGTCTCCCCAGTTTACTGGAAGTGTTCCTACATATGGTCTTTTAGATGCGCAAATCAATAAGAGAATTGAAAAAGCCAATTTGACTGTCAAAATTGGAGCTTCAAACTTGTTAAATAACCAAGTACTGCAGGTGTATGGTGGGCCTTTTGTTGGCCGTATGATATATACCTCTATTTCTTTTGATTGGAAAGATAAAGCCAAGAAATAATAGAATTCGTCTAATATTATTTACCTTAGAGGAACTAAAAAACAAAATATGAAAAAAATACTTTTACCCATTTTAAGCTGTATAGCTGTCCTTGGAAGCGCATTTGCTCAGGATCGATACATTGATGAGGTCTTCCCAGACGTTTCTGTAGAAACAGATATTAATTATGGAATGAACTTCTCAGTAATTGCTGCAAGTCAAGGTGTGCCTTATGTTCCAACAGGTGCTGACGTTAACGGTGACGGCGTTGCGGATATTCCAGCATTGAATTTTGATTTATTTCAACCAGTTGGTGATACTGAGACTGAACGACCACTTGTAATTGTTTTGCATACGGGTACTTTTGCACCAATTATATATAACGGAAATCCTACAGGAATGCGTCAAGATGCTGCGACACAGATGATTTGTCAAAGTTATGCGAGACGAGGTTACGTTGTAGCGAATTTGGAGTACAGATTAGGATGGAACCCAGGAGCAGAAACACCTGCAGAAAGAGGAGCGAGTCTTATGAAGGCAGTTTACAGAGCAATACAAGATACAAAAGGAGCGGTTAGATTCTTCAAAAAAGATGTAGCTGAAAATGGCAACACTTGGGGTATAGATACTTCAAGAATTATACTTTCTGGACAAGGTTCTGGAGGATGGGTTGCTTTAGGATATGCATCGGTAGATAAGTATGCTGAAATTACCCTTCCAAAGTTTTTAGCTGTAGACGAGACTACTGGTGAAACAACTGCCTTAATTGATACTGCAGAGATTGGAGATTGGGATGGTTACGGTGGAGCATTTAACAATGTAAATCACCCTGGATATTCTAACGAAGTTCATATGGTTTGTAGTATGGGTGGTGGAATTGGTGATTTAAGCTGGTTAGAAGCTGGTGAAATTCCAATGTGCGCTGTGCATTGTCCTACAGATCCTGTTGCAATTTATACAACTGGTGACGTTGCCGTTACTGGTGCAGGTTTAATAACAACAGACATCAGTGGATCTTATGATGTTATGGTGAAAGCCAATATGCTTGGAAATAATGATGTTTTAGCTTCCGTCAATGCAGGAAGTGATGTTTATACCTTAGGTGCTCAAGCAGCGAATGCAGCAGCCCAAGGAATGACTGATTTTGGCGGTACAACCGTTGGAGCTCCAGTTGACAACGTATTCCCTTATGTTACAGGAAATCCGTTTGAAGCTTCTCCATGGGATCTTTGGGATGAAGGAACAGTTGAGAATATTGCTTTGAGCCTAGGATTTGATCCGGGATACGGAACAGCGATTAGTCAAAACTCTTTGGGTCAAAATCCTGATATGGGAATTGCAAAGTCTATGGCTTATGTTGATACTACATTAGGTTACTTCTGTAGAAGAATTGTAAGAGCTACTAACCTTGATGGTTTATCTGGTATAGAAGAGATTGAAACGGCAAATGCCTTAGAGGTTTATCCTAATCCAGCATCGTCTGTTTTGGTTTTCAGAGCAAAAGAGGGAAACATCAAATCAATCGCTATTCATTCTGCACTTGGTGAGTTGGTTCAGTCTGAGACGAACCTTTCTTCAGATATGGTATCCTACAATAACTTAAACTTGAAGTCTGGTGTTTATTTCTGCACGGTAGAAATTGACGGACAGATGTTCAATCAAAAAGTAATTGTTAGATAAGAATTTTATCTTAAATGAAAAGCGCTCCTTTTGGAGCGCTTTTTTTATGTCTTAATGTTTTTGAATTAGGAAACGAAACCCTGCTTTTTGAGTGCTTTACGCATAATTGGAATGAATAGAAATGGGAAATAAGATAAAATAAGCATCGCTGGATAACCATAAGGCAACATCGGACTTTCTTCTTTTGATTCCAATATTTGATACGGTTTTGCACCCATATAATGATGGTCTGAGTGTCGTGTAAGTTCAAATAGTAAAATACGTCCTAAGATGTGATCTGAATTCCAAGAATGAATTGCTTTTACATTTTCAT
>JAQXCN010000051.1 GCA_029251865.1 Crocinitomicaceae bacterium
ATATTTTTGATAAGTTCATATTTCGTTATATTTTACGTTGTTGTTAAAAACCAGACTTGGAGACGCTAAAATTAAGCGTTGTCTGGTTTCAAAGTTCACAACAAGAACATAAAAAACAGCTGAATTGTTTAGATTGCACTTTTGGTCTCAAAAAACACGAGCGGTTAGCGCATCCATTTTAATGTGAAGATTTAATACTGCACACGAAATACCTTTTCTATGGTTCCATTATCATAGACATAGATCAACGGGGTATTCGGTTTGAAAATCGTTTCTCTGCCCAATACATCAAGAATTTGTGCGATATTTTTTTGTGAAGGATTCAGATTGGTCAACCCTGCAGACGAACATGCTGGAACAATGCCGTTGTTCGCATTTAGAGATAGTGCGTAATCATAAAGGGCATCGCAAATATATAAATTTGTACCGCTCCCATTGGAAAGTACGCATACTCCAATTTTTGATACTGGATCTACATACATGTCGGTTGAAACACCCATCTCGCCGCCATTATGCCCCCATAGGTAAGCTTCTCCTCCGCTATAATACAGTAGCTCCTTATACCAATTTAAACCCTGTGAGTTCTGAATTGATGGGATTTGTTCGGTCCACATTTCGTTGACAGATGAAGGTGTCAAGATTGTATTGCCCCCCAAACTACCTCCATTTAAAAAAGCAATCATGAAATTTGCCAAGTCCAAAGCGGAGCTTCTCAATTGTCCGTCTGGGTAATCGGCAAATCCATAATGTGGATTGGCAACAAAATTCCCGTTTGAATAAGAATAGGGTCGTGCTACTTCATTGGAATCAAGATCCGCCATGTGCCATGCCGTCTTTTCCATACAAAGGGGTTCGAAAATATTCGCATCACAAAAGTCATCAAAAGGCGTCGCGCTTACAACTTCTGTAATATATCCATTCAGTGCTGTGGCCATATTTGAATAGCTGTATGCTGTTCCTGGAGTAGCATTACTAAAATTTTGATTGGCGTCATAGTTTCCTCCAGTAAGTGTAAAGTAGTCCTGCATGCAGTCCCCCAGACTCATAGTTGGATCTGGATAACCATAATAATTACCCATAGCACCCCAGTTGTCTTTTATTGAGGATGTATGTGTCATCAGATGTTGAATGCTCATCGGTGTCCCGCTTTGAACAGGATGCTCTAAAGACCAAGGTAGATGTTCGTTAATGTCATCATCTAGCTCCAACAAGCCGTTTTCTTTGAGCTGCATGGTGGCGGTACCGGTGAATAGTTTCGACATAGACGCCAACAAGAACTGAGTACTGTCAGAGACTGGAATGCCGTTTTCAATATCGGCAAAACCGTAAGATTGAATCCAAACAATTTTCCCATCCTTTACAATCACTGTTGTAGTTCCCGGGAAATGCTCTTCTTGCATTTCTGCTAGAATATATTCGTCTAAAATGGAACTTGGATTCGGGTTCTGTGAATGACTGCTGAAGATGATGAGAAATAACAAACAGGAGAGAAAGTGCTGCATATTGAAATGGTCAGTTTCTCCAAATATAGTATAGATGTCATAAAAAAAGGGAGTCATAAACTCCCTTAGTTGTGATCGAGACAGGATTCGAACCTGTGACCGTCTGCTTAGAAGGCAGATCCGCTTCCCATATTCATATCATCAGTTAATTCTTTTATGTCACTCATATTTTTATTTCTTAATGAAACACAACGT
>JAQXCN010000059.1 GCA_029251865.1 Crocinitomicaceae bacterium
TCTGCTTTTCTATTTCCATAAAATCAGAAGTGGCAGTCTTCTTGATCTTATTGTTTTTAACGGCACCAGCAGATTGAATCGCACCACCAAAAAGCAGGAGCTTTTCAGTAAGTGTAGTCTTACCTGCGTCAGGATGGGAAATAATCCCAAAAGTCCTTCTTTTTTCTATAGATTCGTTAAAGTTCATTGCCAAAAAAAGGGCCTACTAAGCCCTTCTAAACATTTTTTGATTTAATGTATCTCTTCAGCAGAAAAGTGGAATTTACCTTCAATCTCTGCATTTTCATCAGAATCAGAACCATGAACAGCATTTCTACCTTTACTCTCTGCGTATGCTTTACGGATTGTACCTTCTGCTGCCTCTGCTGGATCTGTAGAGCCAATTAAAGCTCTAAAATCTGCCATTGCATTGTCTTTTTCAAGAATTGCTGCTACAATAGGTCCCGAGGTCATGTATTCCACCAATTCACCATAAAATGGTCTCTCAGCATGTACCTCATAAAATGCTCTTGCCTGCGCTTCAGTCAATCGCGTATATTTCATCGCTTTAATCGAAAACCCAGCTTGAGTAATCATGTTTAAAATATTACCGATGTGTCCGTTTTCGACTGCATCTGGTTTTATCATTGTAAAAGTTCTATTCGTTGCCATGTATTTAATTTTGGGTGCAAAGATACGAAATAGATGGACTTCTCCCTACATCCGTTTTCAAATAATAAATCTTAAATATTTAATTCTTTTAATTTTACACTTCCGAAAACTCAATTATGACGATCAAAAAAATAGTGTGGGGTGCATTAACAAGTACCTTCTTCATATTTATTTCCCTTATTTACGCCTCGCTTTCAGCTGCAAACCCTGCCCCTATTTTCAATATTCTATTATGGCTCGCTATTGCCTACCTAATTGCAAAATCCTTGAGAGAAATCAAAAGTAAAAAAGACCAATTGGCGTTTTCAATCCTAATCATTTTATTGTTCAGCTATATTACACTCGGTATTAAAAGCACTTTCTATATTGTTCACTTTAATGAAATTTATTTAGGTGAAAAATCTAAATTATTTCCTGAGGGTTGGATGTATTCTGTATCTCAAAGCTTAATATTCCCCTCGGTATGGATACAAAAAGTAAAGTTTGCTTTTTCATTTGAAATTCAAACTTTTAAATTGAGTTCTTTTGTCTTTAGCCTGGGCCTAATAGGCACTAAAGCACTTAAAATCAGCGAGTTGTTACTTATTGGTGTTTTCTGCTTTTTAGCAAATAAAAAAGCTATCAACAATTAACAATATTGATTTTTTTTTTTGTTAAAAACATAACTTAGTATTCTTAGCATTTCGAATTAAGTTTGGCGAAATTAGCCAAGCTAAAATCCTTAAAATGCCACTGATAAAACTAAACTTTTCAATTTCATTCATTTTCATCTTTCTACTATCCATTATTTCTTTTTCTCAGGCAACAGATCTTTTCATTTCTGAATACTCTGAAGGCTCATCAAATAATAAGTATGTGGAAATTTTTAACGGAACAGGTGCGAGTGTTGATCTTTCAAATTATCAGATTTGGAGAATTACAAATGGCGGTTCTTGGCCAGAAGCAACGACATCAATGAGTGGCACCTTAAATGATGGTGATGTATTCGTGGTTTACAATGGTAGTTCAGATCCAACAATAATTGCATCAGGCGATTTATCCTCCGGTGTTGTTCAATGGAATGGGGATGACGCCGTAGGTCTTGCAAAAGATATTTCAGGCACTATGACACTAATCGATGCTGTTGGTGAAGATGGTATTGATCCGGGTTCCGGATGGAGTTTAGCAGGTACAACGAATGCGACTAAAGACAAAACAATAGTCAGAAAACCTGATATTTGTTCTCCGAATACTAACTGGACTACCTCTGCAGGAACCAATACAACAAACTCAGAATGGACGGTCTATCCTCAGAACACTTGGTCATACATCGGTTCTCATTCTTCAAACTGCAGTTCATCATCTGCAACGACACCTTCTGCACCCACTATTTCGAGTATTGAAAACGGCGCAGGCGAAGTAACAATAAACTTTACTGCAGGCGCAGATGGAGGGGCTGCAATTACTGATTATGAGTATTCAATTGATAATGGATCTAATTTTACCTCTATGGCAACCACATCCAGCCCATACACAATCACGGGTTTAACAAACGGAACTGATTACAACATTCAAATTCGCGCTGTAAATTCCGAGGGAGTTGGCACCGCCTCCAATACCTCAATAGGGTCACCCTATGTCAATGAATATTCAATAACTAGTTTTAACTCTTCAGTTACTGAAACATTTAATTCCTTGTCAAATTCGAGCACATCAAGTAGTCTTCCTGCAGGTATTTATTTAAGTGAACAGGGTGACAATGCCAATTCGACATATTCAATAGGCACGGGGTCTTCAGGAACAGGAGACACATATAGTTTTGGATTGAGCGGTGATAATGACAGAGCGCTTGGTGGCGTTGCCAGTGGAAATCTACAAACCTCTTTTGGCGCCAAAATCAGAAATGAAACGGGCACTACGCTTAATTCAGTAGTAATATCCTACACAGGAGAATCATGGAAAGTTGGTTCAGCAAACAGAATAGACCAATTAGACTTTCAATATAGCACAGACGCAACGAGTTTAGAAGATGGAACATGGACAGACTTTGATAATCTCGATTATGTAAACACCGGACAATCAACGGGTAGCGGAAGTATTCAGCACACTGCAAGTTTAAACGACACACTAACAAACCTTGACTTAGCGGATAATGATGTTTTTTGGATTCGATGGAATGACTTGAATGCGACAGGTGCAGATGACGGAATGGGCGTTGATGATTTGAGCATTACGGCGATTTGTCACGCAGGAACCATCGCTACTTCAGCATCAAACATTTTAAAAGGCAACGACATTACTTGGACATACTCAGGCACCGATTTTTTTGAATTCGAATACCATTGGGGTGATAATAACTGGTCAAACAACTGGGGATTAACAAATAATCCCGGATCTTGGGGTGCAGGACAATCTGGAAATCAGGCAATTTTACATGTTCGTGCTGAGGCAACATGCGGCTCAGAATCAGACGTGTCCAATACGGTAACTACCTTTTGGACGGATTGCTACACAGAAGATATTACCGCCACAGTTGATGGGGCATCGATAACTAATGGTGGGGACTTCACAATTAATTCTACCGTTATTTGGACATGGCCTACAGCTGGAACGGGAGAAGGTGCTGGCCATGCGTTGGGATATTATTATGATTCTGAACCTACAGACAATGCCAATTACAGTTACGTATGGTCTTCCAGCCCTACGAGTTGGTCCAATACTTCAGGATCTGAATTTACAAGTACTGATAGATTACTTTATGTTAAATCGAGATCTACCGGCATAAATTCTTGTACAAATTATGCATCGAGCGCATTCAGCATAAAATTAAAACGCCCAATAATCACAACAGCTGGTACACTTTCATCTTTTACAACTTGTGAGGGAAGTAACTCGACGAGTCAAAGCTTTAATGTTTCAGGAAACTATATTAGTAACGCATCGGGAATTACAGTGACTGCTCCATCAGGCTTTGAGGTTTCCACAGACGATACTAATTTTAGTGGCACAGTTAACTTATCAGCAAGTTCTGGCAACGTGGCCACTTCAACAATTTATGTGAGACTGAGTAATAGCGCGTCTTCGGGATCTACCTCTGATAATGTTATATGCACTGCAACATCTGCTGTTAACAAGAACGTTGCAACATCTGCAACTGTAACGACTGCACCAATCGCTGGCACATTGAGTGGAACTGAAACTGCTTGTTCGAATAGTTCGACAATATTTTCGTCAAATGGAGACGCGGGCGGATCATGGTCAAGTGCAAGTCCGAGTGTGGCTACTATTGATGCATCAACAGGAGACATAACTCCAATTTCAGCTGGCACCTGCGTTATGACCTACACGGTCACTGGTACGGGCACATGTGCGGGTACAGACGCAAGCGCAACCAGAACCGTTACAGTAACCGCAGCAGCTACAGAAGGTTCTTTAACCGTCGATAAAACAGAGGCTTTATCAACAGAAACAATCAATTGGACAAATTCTGGAGTTACGAATGGTACATGTCAATACTATTTCCAATGGAGTAATGACAATACCTCTGAGCCTTCAGGCTCATGGACCCCTTGGGATGTTACCGAAAATCAAAGTTGGGCTTCTAGTAGTGCCGGTTCAAATATGAACAGAACACTTTGGGTAAAAACAATAATTACCGCCTCAAATGCAGGCTGTGTTGATACTGAAACTACTGCTGTGTTCACTGATGTAAAAAACTGCAAAGCGGGAACTACGACAGCATCGGTAAGTTCGGGTACTGTTGCTAATATGCCTTTTGGCGAAATAATAACCTACACTGCAGGAACACCATTAGACGGTAGTTTCGAAAGATTACAATACCAATGGAATGGTACGTCTGATGCTAGCTGGTCTGATTGGTCTACGAATAACCCAACTGTCTATACAACAGATCAAAACGCGGGTCAAACGCTTTATGTTCGATCAAAAATTGTGGGAGCCGCTGTGAATGGTTCTGCAACATGTACAGATTACTCAAACAATATTCAAACATTCTTAATTGACTGTCCGAATACTGTTGCGGCCGCAGCAGGCTCCGATGTAGATCTATGTAATGGAAGTTCAGTGGCTTTATCAGGAAGCGGTAGTGGTAGCAATGTGAGTAGCTACGCTTGGAGTCCGAACACAGAAATTAGCTCAACATCATCAGCTACGCCAACGATTAGTGCGACAAGCACGCGAACGTATACATTAACGAACACGCACGTTAACGGATGTACCTCAACAGATGACATCGTAGTTACAATTGTTGGTAATGCCCCAACAATCACAACGGCGACAGATTTAACAACAGCTGCAAATACCTGTGGAGAAACAGAGCTTACAATTGCTACAGATGGTAGTGGAGGTTCTGGTCAATGGACGTATTTAGGAGGTCTTGTTTCCTATAACAACAGCAGCGCGACAGATGCTACGGTTAATCTCACCACACAACCTGCAGATGTAAATACAAATATTACCATGACTTGGACCGTGGACGGTGGTGAAGTCTGTGATGGTTCAACCGTTCAAAAAGTGATTCGCTTCAATCAGCCAACTTCGATTTCAAGTCCTGATAACAACTGTTACTTATGGGGAGGTTTAAATAGTGTGGATATTACTACGGGTAGCAATTGGTACAAGTGGGATGCCTTAAAGAGTATGTGGGCAGTGCAGTCTTCTGCTCCGAGCACATCGACGGATAAATTACATATTCTAGCGACGGACAACAATTGTATCCATACTACAAATACGGTTACACTAGGTACTACGACACTCGCTTCTTTGAATGTAGGTTCTGGCGCGAGTATGGATTTAGGTTCAGGAACAGTCACCTTGAATGGTAGCTTAACAAACGCAGGAACGATTAATGAAGGAACGGGAACGGTATCTTTAACTGCCGCTGGCGACCAAACACTTTCAGGAGGGGGAACAACGAACTTCAATAACCTACTCTTGAATAAAACCTCAGACAATCTTGTGTTGAG
>JAQXCN010000063.1 GCA_029251865.1 Crocinitomicaceae bacterium
AACAAGACATTGACCCAAAAACAAAAAGTTCATCTAAGGTCAAATCTTCCAACTCAAAACCAAAAGAGAAAGTACCTACCGACGTTAAAGCTTCTAATGTGGATAAAACAAAAAAGGTACAAAAGGATGATGAGGTTCCAAAAACTATGGAGTGGGATTTGAGTGATGAAGATTCTGACGAAGCATCGGATGAGAACGACCAAATGACCTTGTTTTAGATTCTTTGTTTTTATCTAACTTTAGGACATGTTAAGTGCGCAACGTCAAGACAAGATAAATTATCTGAACATTGGACTCATGTTCTTAAGTATGATTGCAGCGTTTGTAATGCCCTTTGAGGTCTTTTTGTTTGCATATGCTTTTTTAGGACCACTTCATTATTTAACAGAAATAAGCTGGCTACATGATCGTAAATACTTTTCTACCGGTAAGTATGACTTTTTAATTTTATTAGGAGTAGGGTGTTTGTTAGGGTATAGCGATATTGCACAGACCTATAATTTTCATTCGAGTTTTACCCAAATGTTTTTTGAATTAAACCTAGGTGATAAACTCATTTTATTAGCATTTATAAGTTCATTACTTTTCATTCTAGTCAAGAATGTACTCGTGAAAGGGGTGCTCATTGTAATTTTGTTTGGATTTATTGATGGCTGGTTTGCACCAAATTATACCAACGCCTTTGGAGATGAGGTGTTTAAGCCAAATTATGCAACATTTGCTATGACCTCACTTTTGCCAACATTGTTTCATGTGTATTTATTTACGGGATTATTCATGCTTTTTGGTGCTTTGAAGTCAAGATCTAAGACAGGTTTACTGTCTGTTGCTTGTTTCGTTGCAGTTCCTTTTGTTCTCATTTACGTGCTGCCAAATACTACTTTATTTGAAATAACGACATATGGTAAAGACTCGTATTTCGCGGAAGGTAATGGGTTTTATAATTTAAATTTTCAAATACTGAAGGAGTTTGAGTTAGCTGATATGCCCGTAGAGTCTGGGTTTACTGATGTCTTTGACCGTCCCTATGTTGACCCCTTGAAGGCCTTTCCGGTAATATTTTATAGTACCCCGGGTGTTTTGTTAATGCGATTTATTGCTTTTGCGTATCTCTACCATTATTTAAATTGGTTCAGTAAGACTGAGATCATTAGGTGGCATAAAGTTCCAAAGATTCGTTTCATAGCTGTATTACTGATTTGGATCGCTGCCTGTGTAGTTTACCTTATAGACTATGGATTAGGGCTTACCTTTTTGTTTTTTTTAAGTTTCACGCACGTACTTCTCGAATTCCCCTTAAACATGATGTCCATTGTGGGTATCGGGAAGGAGTCTGTTGCCATTATGAAAGGTGGTTTTTCAAAGGATTGATTCGAAAGGTTTCGGTTGAAACCTTTCTTAATTTCAAGCCTTGATGTGAATATGCGCCACCCAATTTCTTTATTGGAAAAGGTTTTAACTATTTTAGCAACTTCTTTTCGAATTGGTCGTTAAGGGGGTAAGTGTCAATCTTACAATAAAAACTGTGTTACTGAATACTGCTATTTATATCTCGCCAAGGTTCAAGAGAAACCTTTTTGTGTTCTTGCTATTTTGCGCTGGATTTTTTTATTCAGGCCATAGTCAGTTATTTGAACCTTTTGAAATCCGCTATCAGAACGCACAAAAGGGAGGGATTCGTTTTCTTTCAAATGTTGCGTTATCATGTAGTAGTGGTAACTGTTCAAGTCTTCAAGCACAGATGCCTCCAAGTGGTAACGGCGCTAATGATAACCAAAACATGCAATTTGTCGATATTGATAGTGATTTTTCCACATTTATGTCAACGAGTGACAGCTTAGATTTAGACAATTGTAGTGAAGTCCTATGGGCAGGATTGTATTGGAGTGGTGAAATTAGTACTGGAACCCAAGGTTATGCTCAGAGAGATCAAGTGAAAATTAGTGTCAATTCTGAGCCATACCAAGATATAACTGCTGAGGAAACTATTGATATATCTGGTATTAGTCATCCCAGTTATAACTGCTTTAAAGAGATAACGAGTATTGTTCAAAATGCTGGCATAAAAGCAAGATTTACTGTTGCAAATGTTCTTGCGCGTTCGAATGCGTCTAATGTATTTGGTGGTTGGTCAATCGTCGTTGTATATAAAAACATTTATGAGTCCATGAGGAATTTAACCGTTTTTGATGGATACGGGGCTATAGGATTCGGTACAACGCTTGATATACCAATTTCTGGTTTCAATACACCGCTTGCAGGCCCTGTGTCCTTTGAATTAGGAGTGATTGCCCACGAGGGAGATCGAAGTGCAACTGGAGATGGGCTTTCATTCAATGGTGCGGGTTCTTTTGTTTCTATTTC
>JAQXCN010000067.1 GCA_029251865.1 Crocinitomicaceae bacterium
ATCTATTTGATTAATTTCTTATTGCATTTATCTTTTTATCGGCAATTTCTTTTCATTCCTACAGTCAAACATCAAGCAAGATGTCTGCGAAATCGAAGGAAATAGGAACGTTAAGCCCAGAAAAAGTAGAAGCTATTCAAAAAAAAATTAATCAAATAGATGGCCATCTTCAAGCAATTGAAACGAAGAGAGCGTATATCTTGTCTAGTCCAGAACAGACGGCGATTGCCGAATCGTCAGGATGGTTCGATTCCATGACGACTACAGAAAATCAGCTGAATATCAAAAAGACAGACTTGTTGGATGTTTTAAACAACTCTGATCATGATTAGAAGTTCACTGTTTTTTGTACTTATTATTTTATCTTTTTATTCTTTCTCACAAGGTGGTGTGGCGTGTGTAGAAATGGCGCCTATCTGTACAGATGTAGGTCTTAATTTTACGGCTAATGCAGGAATAGATCAGGCGGGTACAACTGACCCTGGTAATGATTATGACTGTTTAATATCTCAACCTAACCCAACGTGGTATTATTTTCAGATCGCAACAGACGGTGACATTATCATGGAGCTTTCAGCCGATCAAGATATTGATTACGCAATTTGGGGCCCTTTTTCAACACTATCCGTGGCTCAATCCGCATGTAATTCAATGGGTGATCAATCTCCACCTAATCCGGACAATGGAAATATTGTTGATTGTAGTTTTTCTCCAACTGAGGTAGAAACACCAATTATTACAGGAGCAATTACAGGGGAGGTTTACGTTATGTTAATAACGAATTATGCCGGGGTTGTCCAGGACATAGCCCTTTCACAAACTGGTGGAACAGGTTCTACAGATTGTAATATCGTTACAAACCCCCCATGTTCGATATCTGCGTTTAATGCAAATCCTTCGGGATGTGATTTCACAACCAATACCTATAGTGTATCTGGTGCTATTGAATATACGAGCCCCCCAACCTCAGGGAGCTTAGTCGTAGAGGATTGCAACGGAAATACTACTGTTGTTGATAATTTCCCCTTTGCTGCTAGCCCTCAAAACTTCTCTTTAACGGGTTTAGTTTCGGACGGTTTGCCTTGTGATGTTGAGGTTTATTTTACTGCAGACCCCACATGCTCACAACAATACAACTATACTGCCCCTGTGTGTGTAAATAACTGCCCGGCATATGATTTATTTGCCTCGAGTCCGTCTGAGGCTTGCGGAAATCAGCAGTATTTTTTAGAAATCCAAAATTCCGCTTGTGATGGAACTGTGAATTTTGAAGTTTCAGGGGATTATGGGACTTTTCCATCAGAAATATCCTGGTATGTTACAAGTAATTTGACCGGCAATCAGGTGGCGAGCGGAAGTGGTGGTGCAGCAGGTGGAACATTCAATGTAGCTGTTGGTCCTATTGATCCTAATATAGAGGGAACAATATTTAATTTAGTTGTAGAAGACTCGTGGGGAGATGGTTTTTCTGGTGGAGGTTTTATACAAACAGAAGCACCAGATGGCACTGTTTTAGGAGGACCTATAACAGGTAATTTTGGAGTTTTTTCGAATAGTTACTTCAATTCTGGAATTATAGTTTCTTCTTCTACAATAACTGTAACCACTCCAACGGGGGCGGTAACATCGGTCGTTGGAAATTGCGGAGATCATAGTATCCCTATAACCTTGCAAAACAACAACTATTGCACACCAATCGTTGTGGACTTACCTTGGATGATCATGTGTGATTTAACGGGAACGTTAATTGCTAGCGGTACGCACTCAGTTACAGTATATCCTCAAGTCCCTACTAATGCATCTGACTTGGTTTCCATAGATTGGAACGCATCAACATGTTCTTGGGATGTTACCCCACAAAATGATTGTGATGTTCTTGACCTCAATGTTTTATATTCTATTTCTCCTGACCCAAGTTCTTTAGCTGCAGGTTGTTCAAATGGAACGGAAGAATTCACAGTCACTTATTTAGGCTTTGCAGAAGGACCGGACTGTTGTTCCACAGGGGGGCCATTGATTCCGGCAACGTATACGAACAATCAAGGAACCACTGACTTTATTACACAAACAGCATACGGCGGAACAAATAACGCTGCTTACGGCACCGTGCCGGGAAGCGGAATAGGAGGAAACTCAACAGCAGTTACAATTGATATCTCCGGTTCGGGTTATTGTTTTCCAAACGTTCCCTCCCCACCAGGACCACCTGTTACAGGAGAAGATGACTATTATGTCGACATCTATGTTGACGGTGTTCAGATTGCGATATACGGTCCATTAAGCGACCCCCCAGGAAGTTTTAATTATACTTTTACGCATGTAGACCTTTTAGCAGCAGGTGTCACCTACAATCAGAATAGTGTTGTTGAAGTTTATGTACTTCCAAACCAGTTCTATGATCCCGGACCACCACAAATAAATACTGTTTATATTCCAGGAGCAAATTGTAACACTTTAGCTGCAGGCGAATGGTCTGCCAGTAGTTTTTCAATTGATGTAGCTGCAACCTATGAGCAGTTTGTGGCTTCCCCGGCCAACTGCACATTTATTGTAAATGAACCATTTACTTGTTGTTCAACAGGTGCTTTAAGTGCAACCGCGCCGTCAAACCAAAATGTAGAATGTATTGATGATGTTCCACCTTCAGATATTACTTTAGTGACAAACATCATTAGTGATTGTCCTACCACTGTTGCTTTTGTCTCTGATGTGTCTGATGGCGCAAGTTGTCCTGAAGTTATTACGAGAACCTATAGTGTAACAGATGACTGTGGTAATTCCACTACCGTTACACAGACGATTACGGTGGA
>JAQXCN010000070.1 GCA_029251865.1 Crocinitomicaceae bacterium
CTATTTTAGCCATAAAATGACCCGCTAAATATCAAAAAATAACCATGAAATATTATCTAATCTTATTGTTTACATATCTTGTTCCTTTTATTTATTCGCAGAAAACGCTTTCTCTAGAAGATGCTGTAATGCAGCAATATAGAGCATTCTATCCCGAACGCGTTGTCGGATTTAACTGGCTACCTAATACAACTCAATATGTGTATCTAAGTGCGGATCGGGCAACGCTCTATAAGTCCAATGTTTCAAGTCAAAAAGAACAAATTCTAATGACTAAGGAACAATTAAGCGAAATCTTACAAACGGATATTAGAGGATTTTATCCTTTGAAATTTATAAACGAAGATGTATTTCACATGAACAATGGGTCTTCATTTTTTGAAGTAAACCTAAAAAATCGTTCAGGGAAAACTTTGCATATTTTGGAAGAAAGTGCCAGTGCACCGTTATTTGAACCCCAAAGTGGCCAACTCGCTTATTTAATGAATAATAATGTTTTGATTCGCGACGCCGAGAGTAAAATCGTAACCGTTACACAAAACAAGAATAAAAACATAGTGTCAGGTCAAGCTATTGCAAGAAGTGAATTTGGTATTACGGATGGACTTTTTTGGTCTTCAAAAGGTAAATATCTTGCTTTTTATGAAAAAGATGAAACTGAAGTGCACAATTACCCGCTTCTAGATATCAACGATACGCCGGGTCAATTAAATAGCATCAAATACCCCATGGCTGGCCAAAAATCAGAAAAAGCACGGGTTGGTGTTTTTAATACTTCAAATCGAACAACCATATATATTGACACGAAAAATGATTTAGATGGCTATTTGACAAATGTTAGTTTTACTCCCGATGAAAAGTATTTATTCGTAGCTGAAGTAAATCGAGGACAAAACCATATGTGGTTAAATGTCTACAATGCTTTGAATGGTGAATTTGTTAAAACCATTTTGGAGGAAACGAATGACAAGTGGGTCGAACCTGAACACGCAGCCTATTTCCCCTGTGAAACAAAAAATAATTTTATTTGGATGTCTGAGAAAGATGGTTTTATGAATCTTTACTACTATGACTTTGATGGTAATTTAATTGACCAAATCTCAGATCACAATTTTGTGGTTAAAGACATAATTGGTCTGAGTAAGGATGAAAAACACTTTTACTATAGTGCAACCGGACCCAACCCGATGAACACCTTAATCTATGACTACAACGTAAAAATTAAAAAATCCAAATTATTAACTTTAAAAGAAGGCACACACAGTGTTAAAATTTGTGATAAAAACAACTATTATTATGATACCTACAGCAATGCAGAAACACCAAGAAAGGCCCTAATATACACGAGCAATGGCAAAATGGCCAAACTCTTAATCAATGCAGAAGACAAACTTGACGCCTACCAAATTGCGACTACTGAGATTGGGACAATTGAGAATAAAGCGGGGGATATACTTTACTACCGCATGATTAAACCATCCAATTTTGATGCCTCAAAAAAATATCCTGTTCTAAATTATGTTTATGGTGGTCCTCACGCCCAATTAGTAACGAATTCTTGGCTAAATGGAGCTAGTCTTTGGATGCATTGGATGGCAGAGCAAGGTTACATTATTTTTACGCTGGACAATAGGGGTTCAGGAAATAGAGGGTTTGCATTTGAGTCCCAAATTCACCGACAATTAGGAACCGTAGAAATTGAAGACCAAATGACAGGCGTTGAATTCTTGAAGAGGCTACCATACGTTGACACGAAAAGAATGGCAGTACACGGATGGTCTTTTGGAGGATTCATGACAACCTCTCTTATGTTGCGTAAGCCCGGTACATTTACTACTGGAGTTGCCGGTGGCCCCGTTACAGACTGGAAGTATTATGAAATCATGTACGGAGAACGTTACATGGATCAACCCACAGAAAATGAAGAGGGATACGCAGATGCTTCTTTATTAAATAAAACAGACAATTTACAAGGGAACTTACTACTAATTCACGGCACCGTTGACGATGTTGTGGTAATGCAGCATAATTTGAAATTGGTGCAGAAATTCATTGAAAGTGACAAGCAGATTGACTTTTTCCCTTACCCTATGCACAAGCATAATGTTTATGGAAGAGATAGAGTACATTTAATGACTAAGATTCTTAATTACGTGCTCGAACACAATTAGATGTTTTTACATTAAATCAAGCCAAGAGCCACCATTGGAACAATTTACACCTAAGTTTTTAAAATAATCAGTCGCTAAACCACTTCTGTGGCCGGACTTACAACAAAAAATAATAGGTTCTTTAATTGCTTTAATTCTATCGACATGTGCCGTGATTTCTTGCACCGGGATATTTACAGAGCCTTGAACATGACTCGCCTCATATTCTTCAACTGTTCTAACATCTATAATAATTGCGTTCATGGGACAAAAATAAAAAGAAAGCTGAAAGTAAAAAGTATTGTACTTTTGTGCCATGAATCATATATCACAGGAATCCATTGACAAAGCCATTGGCGTAATTGACGAATTAAACGACGAAGCACTTGAAAAAGTATTTGAGAATTTTGCGAACGAACAATCAATTTTACTCGAATATGCAATGACCGCACCAACGGAATATCAAAACGAACAGCTTGAAGGTCTTTTAGTTTATTATTTCTGCTTGATCTGTGAATGCTTTAAACAAGAAGGTTTTAATCCAAAGTCTATTACTGAAGAACAAATCGAGGCGCATCAAAACCCCTATTTCGAAATGCTCGATGCCTACTTTGAAAATAACGATGAAGAAGTGATTGACTCATATGTTGACCAACCACAACTTTCAAAATTCATGGCTATTGAAGTTTCGACCGAAGATGATGATGGGACAACCTTAAGCGATGAAACGGCTTCGCAACTCTTTATCGTTTGTCTTTCTATGGTTGCTTTATTGAATCAGGCAATTTCCGAAGGTTAATTGTTCCACTAATTCGAAAGTTCTTAATATATTTGCGCGGGGTAAGTCTTTTACGACCAGCTCCCTCTTAATCCTCCAGGACGGGAACGTAGCAAAGGTATGAGGTTGTAGCGGTGCGATAAAAGTAGCTTACCCTTCTTTTATAAAATAAGGTAAGCCATTAGAACGGAATGAAAGCCCGATTAAATTTCTTTATTTTATTGTCCTTAATAATTTTTTCCTCATGTTTAAATGACGGAGAAATGGCTGTTGAGAAAAACAATACCATCATCTACTTTGACCATAAAGAAGATGAAGACCTTGCCAAGCAATTACTTGACTTTTGGATT
>JAQXCN010000007.1 GCA_029251865.1 Crocinitomicaceae bacterium
TTTGTGTCCCTTTAAAAGGTAATCAGTGTATTTTTAAAGGCACACATAATTTACTTTTACTGAATCAATTTTAATATTATGAAAAAACTGATTTTATTATTTTTATTTCCCTTTTTCCTAAGTGCCCAAGGAGAGTATTTTGAACTGAATGCAGGTGTTTCCATATTGGATAATGGTTATTGGGATTATGGTCCAGGAGTATCAGCACTAATAGGTAAAAGGTTTGGATCTGACGAGAGTAACTTTATTGTAGACATGCAAATCGGATTGGCTCTTCCTTCCATTTTAACGGCTAAAATAGGTGTAGGGGGCTACTTGGATAGGGAGAAAAAGCTAGCGATTATAGTAGGCGTCAGGCCGTGGCCTCTTCATTATTATGCTCAAGTAAATTTAAAAGAAGGTGTAAAAGGACAATGGATTATTTCATCTGAGGTGGGATCAGAACTTATTTTCGACGATTCTACTGATTATGGATTGTCATTGGAATCTCTGTTTATCATCAATTTTGGATATCGTTGGAATATCGGAAAAAAATAAAATTAAACTTTGAAAAAACTGATTTTATTATTTTTATTCCCTTTTTTTTTAAATGCTCAGCCACCAAGTAATCATATAAAATTGAGCTTTTCAAACCCTGTCATACTGGAATTAGGATACGAAAGACCCGTCCAACAAGATAAAAGTGTATTAATCAATTTAAGAGCAGGTCTTCACGATTTTTCAGATAATTTTGGTTTTCCAAAGGGAGAATCATATGCTCTAACTATTGGATTTAGAAATTATCTGCACCCCACTAAGACCTTGAATGCTTTTTATATTGAGGGGGAGTTAGGTGCTGGATTAACCAACACTAGTGCAAGCAGATATCTTGGCACAGAGGAAGTGTTATTCGGTTTTTCTGTAGTAGATGTGCCTTTCTATGCTAGAGGAAGCGCAGAGGTAATTGTAGGTCATTTTGGTATTAATTTAGGGTATCAAAAAAGATGGAACGCCTTTTCTTTAGATTTCGGATTAGGTATGCAATACAATACACCGCTTGAAGGTGAACAATATATCCCTTTGAGTGATGGCTCAAATGTTCCATTCCCAGCTTATATAAAGGGCTTTACCCCAAAGGCATACTTTGGGATCGGTTTTGCTTTTTGATATGGTGGAACAAAGAAAATGAATAAGTAATTATTCGAATTAATTCTATTTTAAAATAATGTCAATTTCTTCTGCCAATTCATAATCTTTCGGCGTAATGGAGTTTTTATCATGGGTATAAATCTCAATGCTAAGGAATTTGTAGCTGTAGATCCTTAAGTCAGGGTGATGGTTCATAGATTCTGCGATGACTGCAATTTCATTGAATAATGCCACGGCTTCCTCAAAGTCTTGGCATTTTAAGTTTCTAACAAGCTTTCCATCTATTTCTTCCCAATTCATAATATGAAAATAAAATTTATTAACCTTTCCACGTCTTGTTTTAAAAATTAATTAATTTTGATACGTCTCTAAGGGGTGCCGAAAGGCTGAGATTATACCCATTGAACCTGATTAGGATAATGCCTGCGCAGGGAAGATGACTGAGCTAATTAATTATTTGTAACCAATAAGAATTAGCCCCTTGTTCTTGTTTAATTTTTTAAAAAATGAAAACAAGCGTTTTTTTAACATTGACTTTTTCTTTATTTAGCCTTCTAGGTTTTTCACAAAAATCTATTTCGGGAAATGTCGAATCTGAGCAGGGTATCGCTATTCCTTTTGCAAAAATCCGAGTCGTAAAATCTCAAAAGGGAACCATTAGTGATATAGAGGGTAAGTTTAATATTGAGAACATTACTTCTGATTCAAAGCAAATTATTGTGACCGCTTTGGGTTACACCGAGCAAGAAATTTCAATCGAAGGCAATACGAGTAACATAAAGGTTCAACTGTTCAAGCAGGTTCAAAATTTAGAAACTGTCCAGGTGGATGCAACAAGACCTCAAATTGTTCCCTCCTCAGCCACACAAATTGATAAAGAGGAAGATTTACAAGGTAAAAACTTTGGACAAGACCTACCGATTTTATTGAATACAATGCCCTCCGTTGTAACTACATCAGATGCAGGCGCGGGAATCGGATATACGGGAATGCGTATTCGAGGCGTTGATGCGGAACGCATCAATGTGACCATCAACGGAATCCCTGTCAACGATCCTGAATCCCACGGTGTATGGTGGGTGAATATGCCTGATCTCGTTGGTTCGGTTGATAATATTCAGGTACAGCGTGGTGTGGGTAATTCTTCAAACGGAGCAGCATCTTTTGGAGCTAGTGTCAATATCAAGACGGACAATATATCTGAGAAAGCTTATGGCACCATCGACAATGCTGTTGGAAGTTTCAACACCTGGAAAAGTTCAGTGCGTGCAGGTACAGGATTGATAGGTGGTAAATTTGCGATGGATGTTCGTTTATCAAGAGTATTGAGCGACGGATTTATTGACAGGGCAAGTTCGAACCTCAAATCTTTTTATTTGTCGGGTTCTTACGTTGGAAAAAAATCATTGATCAAGGCTGTTGCTTTTAGTGGTAAAGAACGCACTTACCAATCGTGGTACGGAACTCCTGAAAGTGTCATCAAAGGAGATGCTGATGAGATGAATGCCTATGCAGATAGAAATTATCTTTCAGATGTAGAACGCGCAAATTTATTGGAGTCAGGAAGGTCTTATAACTATTATACCTATCAAGATGAAGTTGACAATTACCAGCAGGACAATTACCAGCTTCACTTTACGCATACATTTTCACCAAAAACAACGCTTAATATTGCCGGTCATTACACAAAAGGTCGAGGGTATTACGAGCAATATAAATTTGGTGAAAATCTCTCGGAGTATGGGCTGAGTAATGTGATCGTTGGATCGGATAGTGTTACGAGCACAGATTTAATCCGCCGCCGCTGGTTAGATAACGATTTTGTAGGTGGTGTATATTCGCTATCTCATACCGTAAATTCAAATTTAAGCCTTCAGCTCGGTGGAGCCGGTAATACATATATAGGGTCACATTTTGGTGAGCTCGTCTGGGCAAGATATGCATCTGAAAGTGAGATTTATGATCGTTATTATGACAACAATGCCCAGAAATCAGAATTAAGCTCATACCTCAAGGCGAATTATGTTAAAGACAATTGGAGTCTATATGCAGATGTTCAGTACCGCTATGTTGACTATAATTTCGGTGGTTTTGATGATGTTTCTGGAAACCTGATTGATTTAGACCAAAAAGAGGTTTACGCTTTTATTAATCCTAAAGTAGGAGGTTCTTTCGCTTTTGATGCAAATAATCGATTGTTCCTAAGTGCTGGAATTGGAAATAGAGAGCCTGTTCGTAAGGATTTCAGAGAAAGCTCTACGCAAAGCCGTCCAGAGCATGAGACTTTAACAGATTTGGAGCTAGGGCATTCTTTTGAGGCTTCCAAGCTTCAAGTGCGCACCAATATTTATTTTATGTATTACGAAAACCAACTGATTAATACAGGTAAAATAAATGACGTGGGTGCTTACACAAGAATCAATGTAGACTACAGTCACAGACTCGGAATTGAGCTAGCGGCAATTTTACGCCCATTCGATGAATTAGATGTCCATGCAGGATTTACATACAGTGAAAATAAGATTGATTCTTTTACTGAATACGTTGATAATTTTGACAATTATGACGAGAATGGAAATATGATTCAAGATGTTATAAGTCATACTCATACAGACATGGCTTTTTCACCAAACGTGATTGGTAACGCAGGATTTACTTACAGACCTTTAGATGGCCTTTCCTTAAACTGGATGACAAAATATGTAGGTGATCAATCCCTAGACAATACCTCAAATCAGGATCGAAAAATTGATGCCTTTACGTATTCAAATGTGAGTTTGAATTACACCATTGAGGACCTTGTTTTTAAGTCAATCACTTTGGGTATTCAGTGTAATAATATTTTGGATGCTAAGTATCAAAACAATGGCTATACATGGGGCTATATTGCAGGAGGTCAAAGAACAGTAGAGAATTTTTATTACCCCCAGGCAGGACGAAACTTTATGTTTAGGCTGTTAATTCAGATGTAGAGGAGACAATACAAATACCACAGTTACGTTTATAGATTGTACCATTTAAGAAATTGTACAAAACTTGTTAAGTTTGGAGTGCTTATATTTGGAATCCAAAAGAAATAAAACATAAAACGAAATGAAGCTTTTTAAATTATTAATACCTGTATTATTATTGTCATCCAATCTTGTTAAAGGTCAAGATTCCAAAATCGAAGAATCTAATAATAACGAGGATAATATTGAAATTAAAGTTAAAAAGCAATCTTACGAAGCGCATTGGGCAGGTTTTGATGTAGGTTCTGTTATCCTGATGAATTCAGATTTTGGAACTGATTTTACAAATGGATCATGGTTGGATGCTCCATGGTGGGAAAATGATATTGTAAATTCAACAACCATATCGATGAACCTTTTTGAATATAAGCTGCCGATATTTAAGCAATACCTCGGGCTTACCACAGGATTTGGTTACAGAAATACAAATATTGCATTCCGAGATAATTATCAGTTGGATTATGATGATCAAGATGTTTATGCAAATCAGATTGATTTGTCTTCAGAGCAGGAAGAGATTTCTGAAATCAAACAGAATTGGCTTGCAGTTCATTATTTGACCGTTCCTTTATTGTTAGAATTTGCTACAAAAGCCGAGGGAAAGAAAAGCTTTTATTTCAACGCAGGGGTTGTTGGTGGTGTTCGCGTAGGATCGAGAACAACTTTAAAGGGTAAATATGATAATGGTGATAGATTCACTAATGTTAGACGAGCTAAATACCAACTGAACCCATTCTTTTTGGATGCTTCATTTAGAATTGGGTATGGGGCTTTTGGATTATTTGGTTCTTATAGTTTGTATTCTATGTTTAATCGAGGCAAAACAGTAGATGTTCACCCATTGCGTGTAGGAGTTTCATGGAATTGGCATTTCAGTGGAAGTGATAAGGATTCCGAATCCAATGAATTTGAATTTGATTCATTCGGAGAAGAGGAAGAAATCGATTTATAGCACACTGAAAAGTAACCCTGCTAATACAGCACCAAGAATAGGTCCAATTACAGGGATCCAGGCATAGCTCCAATTTGATTGTGCTTTTGCTCCTCTAATGAGGGTGTATATAATTCTCGGGCCTAAATCTCTTGAAGGGTTTATAGCATAACCGGTCGTGCCGCCTAATGACATACCGATAGCCCACACCAAAATCCCCACAGGCAGTGCGTCTAAGGAGCCAATTCCATATTGCAGTGTGTCTATGCCATCCATTTGAAGCGCTGGCTTGACTAAGAATAAGATGCCGAATACTAAGAAGAAGGTGCCATAGGCTTCACTTAAGATATTTCGAGGTGTGTTTTTTATTTTAGGCGCAGTACAAAAACAGCCGCGAAAGGTTAATTCATCTTGGGTTTCTTTGAATTGGTCGTAATACAATTGATAGTTTAAAAAACTACCAAGCATTGCACCTAATGTTTGTGCTGCGGCATATGTGGGCACCAAGGCCCAATCAAACTTACCAGCCATCGCTAATCCGATACTTACAGCAGGATTTAAATGAGCACCGCTTACATCTCCAGAAATAACGACGCCGAGGAAAACAGAAAACCCCCATGCCATTGTTATTAATATCCATTTAGGGTCTTTTCCTCCCTCCGTATTTTTTAAGGAAACATTAGATACAACTCCTGCTCCAAATACAATGAGTACGCAGGTTCCAATTAATTCTGCCAAAAAAGGTGTCATATAATATATTTTGAAGCCAAAGGTATAAATAAATCCAGCTGATTTGCGGTCCATTTATCATCCATTTTTAATACTGTTGCCATTATTTGTGCAACCTCAGGAGCGATTTTAAGGGTTTCAGTAGCATCTATAAATAGACATCTTGTTCTTCGAGCTAAAATATCCTCGAGTGTCATTGCCATTTCAATATTAATAGCATATACGATCAGTGCCTCACAAATAAAAAACTTTTCAGAAAATGATTCTAAACTACCGAAGTTTCGTAATTTTTCTCTTTCGCTGCCATAAACATGAAGCGGATCGTTAAAGTCTGCATGTTCTTTAAATCCAAATAATTTTAAAGTTTCTGTTTTACTCGATCTAAAGTTTGTTTTTTCATCTTTTAGTAAGTAATACATGGCCTCTTGTCCCATAAGTCGATAGGTTGTCCATTTTCCTCCGAGAACATGTAATACGCCATCTTGCGAGCGATGAAGCGTGTGATCTCTGGACAACTGGCTTGTACTCGAAGTTTTGTTTTTAGAAACCAAAGGGCGTAAACCCGTAAACATGCTCTTTATATCGGCTTTTTGAGGCTGTTTAGTAAGGTAGTTTTTTACATTGTTTAAAATGAAATTCAGATCCTCTTGTGGAACGATTTGGTCGATGTTTAGATTTACAGACTCTTCATCTGTTGTTCCAATTAATGTTTGTTGATGCCATGGAATAACAAAGAGGACTCTGCCATCATTGGTCTTGGGGATCATAATTGCACTTTCGGATTTAAGGAAAGAGCGGTCCAGAACAATATGTGTGCCTCGGCTTGCTCTAATCTTAAATTGATCACTGATAGATATCATAAAATTATTAGAAAACACTCCAGTCGCATTGATTAGGTATCGTGAAATAACTAAATGTTCTTCTTCTCTTATTCGATCATACCCAGTGATGTGAGTTGTTTTTTTGTTCGTTTTTTTTAGACTTAGAAATTCAAAATGATTCAACAAAGTACCTCCCTCTTTTTCTATTGTATGTGCAAGACTGATGGCGAATCGTGCGTCGTCAAATTGACCATCCTTATATTGAACCCCTCCTTTCAGGCCAGTATTTTTTAGGGTTTTTAAATGTGCAATTGTTTTTTCCCTTCCTAACAACCTTGTACCTCCAAAACTCCATTTTCCTGATATTAAATCGTAGAATTTTAATCCAATTCCATATATCAAGAAATGAAACCAGCTATAAACAGGAATAATGAAGTTTATACTGCGCACCAGATGTGGTGCATTTTTTTTTAGGATGTAGCGTTCTTTAAGTGCTTTTTTAACGAGTCTAAATTCGAGATTTTTTAAATATCTTACACCTCCATGGATTAGTTTAGTGCTTTTTGATGAGGTGCCCTTGCTAAAGTCATGTTTTTCAATGAGTAGCACCTTCATTCCTCTTGTTACTGCATCTAATGCTGCCCCCAAACCTGTGGCTCCACCACCAATAACAACAAGATCCCATTTCTCCTGTTCTTCTAAAAGTCTAATGTTTTTATTTCGATTCACTACTTAGAATCTTTTGAATTCGGCTATTCCAGAGTGCGATTAAAGCGCTATTTGTATCAGATGTCACAGGATCAAAGGTTTTTTCCTCTTCCCATAATTTTTTGATAGTATCTTTGTTTTTCCAGAAGCCGCAGCTGAGCCCCGCCATAAATGCAATGCCTAATGCCGTCGTTTCTGTAGTCTTTGGTCGAATCACTTTAGTGTTCAATAGATTGGCTTGTATTTGCATGAGAAGATTGTTTTTACAGGCTCCACCATCTACTTTAAGATTGGTGAATTGGATACCTGAATCCTTTTGCATTTCTACTATTATTTCCATAGATCTGATCGCAATAGCTTCTAATGCCGCTCGTGCAATGTGTCCTTTTTTTGTTCCTCGAGTGAGTCCCATGATTCCTCCAGTAGCATTTGCATCCCAATATGGTGCGCCTAAACCTGTTAATGCTGGTATAAACGTCACTCCACCATTGTCATTAACGCTAGTGGCCAGAGCTTCAATGTCTGAAGCGTTTTTTATAAGTTCTATTCCATCTCTAAGCCATTGAATTAGGGCCCCACCAATGAATACACTACCTTCAAGTGCGTACTCGACTTCACCATTCATTTGCCAAGCAATCGTTGTAAGCATTTTATTATTCGAAATCACCGGAGTTTTACCTGTATGCATCATGCAGAAACACCCTGTTCCATAGGTGTTTTTTACATCTCCTGGACTAAAGCAAAGTTGTCCAAATAAGGCAGCTTGTTGGTCTCCTGCAATTGCATAGATTGGAATAGGTCGCTCCCAACCTTCTAATTGTGCTTCCGCTTCATTTGAAGCACTCTCAACAATTTGAGGCAGCATGTTTTCTGGAATGTCAAGAAGTGCAAGAAGTTCAGAATCCCAGCAGTTTTTGTGTATATCAAAAAGCATCGTTCTACTCGCATTACTCGGGTCAGTTATATGCTTTTTTCCACCACTTAGATTCCAGATAAGCCAAGTGTCAACCGTGCCAAAAAGAAGCTTGCCTTCTTTTGCTTTTTGTTTAGCACCCGCGATGTTTTCAAGAATCCAGTTTATTTTAGTTCCTGAAAAATAAGGATCGAGTAGTAAGCCCGTTTTTGAATTTACAAGTGGTTCATACCCTTTGCTCTTCAGTTCTGCGCAGAATTCACTTGTCCGTCGATCTTGCCAGACTATTGCATTGTATATGGGTTTTCCTGTTTCCTTATTCCAGACGATGGTAGTCTCTCTTTGATTCGTGATTCCAATGCCTATAATTTCATGTGTTGAAATGGTTTGTGCTTTGAGGACATTTTGAAGTGCTTCCTTTTGGCTAGACCATATCTCTAAGGGGTCATGCTCTACCCAACCTTCTTTTGGGAAATATTGCTTGAATTCATTTTGTGATTTTGCAATTTCATTACCAGATTTATCGAAGATTAAAGCCCGAGAGCTTGTTGTTCCCGCATCAATTGATAGAATGTACTGATTCATAGAATAAGTGCTTTATAAAAGGTTCCTAAAAGTTACAAAAAATAGTTTTCAACACCGGGTAAGTGGGGCATTGATTTCTTTATCTTTATTCTTCAAAGTATTTTTCAATGTACCTCATTTTTGACACTGAAACAACGGGACTTCCAACGAAAGGCTATAAACAGCCGATTAGTGATGTTGAGAACTGGCCAAGAGTCATTCAATTGGCTTGGCAATTGCATGATGATGATGGTAGATTAGTTGAACATAAGGATTTCTTGATTCAACCAGAAGGGTTCGATATTCCTTATGGTTCTGAAAAAATTCACGGTATTTCTACAGAACTTGCGGATAAGGAAGGTATTCCTCTTTTAGAAGGATTGGATTTATTCAAAGAGGTCGTTGCAAAAGCTGATTTTTTAGTTGGTCACAATGTTAAATTTGATGTCAATGTTTTGGGTTGTGAATTTTTTAGATCCAAGCTGCCTACTGATTGGACTGAACAACCAATCTTAGATACTTGTACTGAAAAAACGGCAAACCTTTGTAAGTTACTCGGTGGGCGAGGTGGACGATTCAAGTTGCCAACGCTCTCAGAGCTTCATGAACATCTTTTTGAGTCTCAGTTTAATGAGGCCCATAACGCTACAGCTGATGTTGAGGCAACGACGCGTTGTTTTTTGGAATTAATAAGACGAAAAACTTTTACTGCGAATGAGCTAAAAAAGAAGGATGATTATTTCTTGAAATATCAAGAAGTTAATCCAGCTCCTATCGCACTAATAGGTTTAAAACACTTAAATCTCAAAGGAGAGAGTGATAAACTAAGAAAAGCTGCAGAACAAGAACAGGCAACAATAAATAAAGATGGTGAGTCCATTGATTTAAAGAAGCTCAGCGATCTATCCTTTACCCATTTGCATAATCATTCTCAATATTCCATTTTGCAGTCTACAGCAAAGGTTTCTGGAATTATCGAAAAGGCGGTAGCTCAAGGTATGCACGCAATCGCATTAACGGATTCTGGAAATATGATGGCAGCCTTCCATTTTGAAGCTGCAGCGAATAAAATAAATAAAAGTATTCGCGCTGAAAGGTTAGAGGCAGAGAAAGAGGGAACAGTTTTTAACAAAAAAGAGATATTACCAATTATAGGTTGTGAATTTAATGTTTGTCGCGATCGAAATGATAAATCTCAAAAAGATAATGGTAGCCGAATTGTGCTATTGGCAAAAAATAAGGATGGCTATCAAAACCTTATTAAGTTGGCTTCAATTGCTTATACTGAAGGCATGTATTATGTCCCAAGAATTGACAAAGAAATTATTCCACAATACAAAGACAACCTAATTGCATTATCAGGAGGTATTCAAGGTGAAATATCGAATCTGCTCGTTAATGTAGGTGAAAAACAGGCTGAAGAGGCAATGAATTGGTGGCATGAAGAGTTCGGCGAAGATTTTTATGTTGAACTAACAAGACATGGTGCTGAGGTAGAAAGTAGATTGAATCCGTCACTTATTCGTTTGGCTAGAAAACATGATGCTAAGCTTATTGCCACGAATAATTCCTTTTACATCGAAAGAGAAGATTCCAATGCCCACGATGTATTGCTTTGTGTTAAAGATAATCAGCTTGTACAAACCCCAAAAGGTCGTGGTAGAGGTTTTCGTTATGGTCTTGAAAACGATGAGTACTATATAAAGTCTTCAGATCAAATGAAGAACTTGTTTAAGGATATCCCCGATGCTCTTCTTAATACGGAAGAGGTGGTGTCAAAATGTACGGGTTACCAATTGGCAAGAGATGTCCTTCTTCCAGAATATGACATACCTAGTAAATTTATTTCTGCTGAAGATAAAAAAGATGGGGGTAAACGAGGAGAAAATGCCTTTTTGCGACATTTGGTATATGAAGGTGCGGAAAAGCGCTATGAAAACATCGACGCTGCACTAAAAAAAAGAATTGATTTTGAGTTGGCGACGATTGAAAATACAGGCTACCCTGGTTATTTTCTAATTGTTCAAGATTTTTGCAATGCCGCGAGAGAAATGGATGTAAGTGTTGGGCCAGGTAGAGGTTCTGCTGCAGGTTCAGTTGTTGCATATTGTACTGGAATAACGAATATTGACCCTATTAAGTATGACTTGCTTTTTGAGCGATTTTTAAATCCAGATCGTATATCTATGCCTGATATTGATATTGACTTTGATGATGAAGGACGGGGTAGGGTTATCAACTATGTAATTGAGAAATACGGTTCAAATCAGGTAGCACAAATCATTACCTACGGTACAATGGCAGCTAAATCATCTATTCGTGATACTGCACGTGTTATGGATTTGCCTCTAAATGAAGCCGATATGCTCGCTAAGATGCTTCCTGACATATCATTAAATAAACTTTTTGATATGGAGGAAAGCCTCCTTATTGATAAGTTGAAAAATCAAGAAGAAGTTTCACGAGCAAGAGAACTTAGAAAATTAATTAAGCAGGATAATAAGTCAGCAGAAGTTCTTCGAAAGGCTAAGGAAATTGAGGGCTCTGTTCGAAATACTGGTATTCATGCCTGTGGTGTAATTATTACGCCTGATGATTTGACAAATTTTGTGCCTGTAGCAACAGCTAAGGATTCTGATCTTGTCTGCACGCAATATGATAACTCAGTAGCAGAAGATGCGGGCCTGTTAAAAATGGATTTTCTTGGTTTAAAAACCTTGACTCTTATTAAGGATGCGATTAAGTATATAAAGCAAACTAAAGGTATTGATATCGATCCTGATGAAATACCAATTGATGATAAAGCTACTTATGAATTGTTTCAGCGCGGTGAAACTATTGGTATTTTTCAATACGAATCCCCTGGGATGCAAAAATATCTGAAAGAACTTAGGCCCACACAGTTTTTAGATTTAATTGCTATGAATGCCCTTTACCGCCCTGGTCCAATGGAATATATCCCTTCTTATGTAAAACGTAAACATGGCGAAGAAGAAATTGAGTATGATCTCGATGATTGTGAAGAATTTCTGAAAGAAACATATGGAATTACGGTGTATCAAGAGCAAGTTATGCTGCTCTCGCAAAAGCTTGCAGACTTCACAAAAGGTCAAGCAGATACTTTGCGTAAGGCTATGGGGAAGAAAGACAGAAAAGTCTTGGATAAAATGAAGCCTGTTTTTTTAGAGGGCGCAACGTCTAAAGGACATAATAAGGACACATTAGAGAAGATCTGGAAAGATTGGGAGGCCTTCGCATCCTATGCATTTAATAAGTCTCACTCCACGTGTTATGCCTGGGTGGCATATCAAACAGCGTATTTAAAGGCTAATTACCCAGCAGAATATATGGCTTCAGTACTTAGTAATAATATGAATGATATTAAGCAGGTGACTTTTTTCATGGAAGAAAGTAAGCGCATGGGAATTCCAGTTTTTGGACCTGACCTTAATGAATCCAATTATACATTTACCATAAATAAAGCAGGTGCTATTCGATTTGGTTTAGGCGCTGTTAGAGGTTTGGGTAGTGGTCCCATCGAGGAAATTGTAGAGATTAGAAAGCAACAAGCATTTGTTTCAATATTTGATTTTGCCAAGCGTGTGAACCTTAGGTTGTGCAATAAACGTGTCTTTGAGAGTTTAATTTATGCAGGAGGAATGGATTCTATGAATCCAGATGTACATAGAAGTCAATACTTTGTTAAAGAGGCTGATAAGAAGCCTTTCGTTGAACAAGTCATAGCTTATGGCCGAAATTATCAAGATCAATTAGGTAAGCGTCAAACGACCATTTTCGATACGGCAGATGAGGTCTCAATCCCAGATCCTAAAATTCCTTTTTCAGAATCCTGGTCTAGTGTTTACAGACTGAATAAAGAAAAGGAAGTCGTGGGTGTATTTTTATCGGGTCATCCTTTAGACGATTTTAGAATTGAAATAGAATCTTTTTGTCGAGGGGATATAAGAGTGCTCTCTGAACTGGAAAATCATGAGGGGAAAAACTTGATGATTGCTGCAGTTGTAACGGATAGTGAACATCGTATATCTCGAAAGGGAGACGGTTTTGGTACATTGATAATAGAGGACTATTATGAAAGTTATAAACTCTTTCTTTTTGGTGAAAATTATTTAAAGTTCAAGCATTTTATGGAGATTGGTACCTTTATTATTGTAAAGGGAAAAATTGAAAGATCAAGATGGAAAAAAGAGCTCGAATTTGCGGTCCATGGTATGGAACTTCTTCAAGGATTAAGAGAAAAGAAAGCCAAAAATCTAGAAGTTAAACTTTCGGCATCCACAGTTAACGAAGTCTTAATTAAGGAACTTCAGTCCATATTAATGGATAATGAAGTCAAAGGAAATTGCAGAGTACGGTTTACGGTCTTTGATCCATTAGAAAAAATACAAGTAGTCTTACCTTCTAGAAGTATTAAAGTTCAGCCTACAAACGAACTACTTAAAAAACTGGAGGATTTAAAGGTTGATGTCTCTTTAAATTAAAGGATATAAAAAAAGCGCCATAATGCGCTTTTTCAATTTATGCTTCTTCTTGAACTTCTGTTGGAATCAGGATTCTTCCACAGTGTTCACAAATAATTATCTTTTTCTTAGTCACAATATCGAGTTCACGTTGAGGTGGGATTTTATTAAAGCAACCACCACAAGAAGCATCTTGATGCCCTGCTTTTGATTTTGCTCCATAAACCAGTTCAACAACTGCAAGACCATTTTTTGCATTACCTCTGAGTCTTTCATAGGCAACAACCAATCTGTCTTCGATATTTTTCTTTGCGTCTTTTGATCCTTTGATTAATTTATTCTCATCTTTTTGTGTCGAACTTATAATTGTGTCAAGTTCGGCTTTCTTGGTATCAAGTTCAGCTTTTTTCATGTCCAAACGTTCAGTCGCCTCATTTAAAATCTCTTTTTTATTTTCGATTTTAATCACGGCTTCCTTAGAACGCTTTTCATTTAATTTGATCTCAAGATCTTGAAATTCTATTTCTTTGGATAACGATTCGTATTCTCGATTATTTCGTACGTTATTTTGTCTCTCTTTGTATTTTAATATTGCGGTGTCTGCATCTTTCGAAGAAAGTTTTCTATTTGTGATGTCTTGTTGAAGCTCATCAACTTCGTCTTGAATCTTTCCTGTTCTTGTTTCAAGACCAATGATTTCATTTTCAAGATCTTCTACCTCTAAAGGTAGTTCTCCTCTAATAATTCTAATTCTATCTATTTCAGAATCAATTTTTTGGAGATTGAACAAAGCGTCTAACTTTTCAGCAACAGATGCATCTTTCTTTGCACTTGTTTTAACTGTTTTAGTAGTTTTCTTTGTTTTCGTTTTGCTTTCTGCTTTAGTCGAGGTTCCTGACATAAATTAAAAATATTTTACCGGATTAGTATTTTCTTCAGTTAAATGGAGGGCAAATTTACTAAATTTTTCTTTAATATTTTCATACAAAAGATTTACTGTGTATTGTTCACTTTCCCAATGGCCGATATCGGCAATAATTAACTCATTATTTGCATCAAAAAACTCATGATATTTAAGGTCTGAAGTGATGTAAATATCAGCACGTTTTCTCCTTGCTGATTCTATTAAAAAGCTACCTGAACCACCGCAAATTGCTACTGTTTTTATTTCATCTTTAACAAGTGCTGTATGTTTGATTACACCGGTGTTAAATGTCGATTTAAGATGCTTCAAAAATTTCTTTGATGCGATGGGTTTTTTAAGACTACCAATCATTCCAGACCCCATATCTTGCTGTATGTTGTGTAGAGGGATGATATCATGTGCTACCTCTTCGTATGGATGATTGGCATGCATTGCATTCAAAACCTGGTTAAGATGAGCCAGCGGAACAAGGTATTCTGCTTTAATTTCTGCGAGCTCATTTTTCTTATGAAGTTCACCAGTTTTTGGTTTTGCATTTATGTTTGGTTTGAATGAACCCTTTCCTTCAGTCGTAAAATTACACTCTGAATAATTGCCGACGGATCCAGCACCTGCATTATAAAGTGCATCACTCAATTCAGTTTCAGCTTCCTCAGGTACAAATACGCAAAGTTTGACGAGTGTATCTTTCTTCGGTTTAAGGATTTTAAGATCAGATAGCCCTATTTTATCTGCAATTCTTTTATTCACACCCTCTTTATGATTGTCTAAATTTGTATGAATCGCATAGAGCGCAATGTCATTTTTAATACAAAGTTCTAAAACACGCTCAGTCATATTTGAGCCATTAATTTGCTTGAGACCTTTAAAAACAACAGGATGGTGAGATATTATGAGGTTGCATTTTTTTGAAATTGCCTCTCTAACAATACCTTCAGTGACATCAAGCGCAAATAATATACCTTGCACTTCATGGGTTTTGTGACCATAAGTTAAGCCGCAATTATCATAAGATTCTTGAAGTGAGAGTGGATAGCGGCTCTCTAAGTAATGAGTTATATCTCCAATAAGCATTTATAAAAAGTAAGTTAGCGTGAGTCTTCCACCCATCCCATTTGAACGATGGATATAATCTTGGTATGCTTTGTAAGTATTGTTTAATTGTTTTCTAAGTGCATATGAGGCTCGGATTGAAAATGATTTGAAGTAATATTCCATACCAATACTTCCCTGGGCTGATAAATTAAAAGAGTTTAGATCATTCTGTATTTTAGTCTCTTCATCATATTCAGAGCCATCAGGATCTGTCCAATTTGTTTGCTTTTTGTAACTATTAAATATTCCAGGAATAATTCCCGCAGAGATGTGAAATTTTAATTTTTTACCGTAAGCAGTGCTCAATGAAATAGGTAACGCAATGTAGCCATACCTCGATGTATAATTGAAGGTGCTGTCATTTTCCGTAGATTGCCAATTGTAAGATTCTCCATTTTGTAAGAAGGATAATCCCGTGTTTAATTTTAAAACGGTATTCAAGGGTAAAGAAATACCTAGGGTAAAACTAGAGCATGTGAGCGGTGTTTCATTTTCTCGATTCCCCAATGGTGTATTTAAATACGCTTCATTTGGCATTAAGTCTCGGGAAACGGAAAAAACATCGGTTTCGAAATAGACATTGGTCGTTGTGTCAAAAAAACCACTTGTATTTTCGGTGTTTGTAGTTGTTATAAGTTGCGAAAACAAATGAAAACTACAAGTAAACGCGATGATGAAAAGTAAACTTTTAGTCATTTACGAAAGATACGAATTTCTTTTACAAACCTTTGTGTAAATAGAAACGCAGCAAAATAGAAAGGGGCCCCGAAGGGCCCCTGGTTAGACAGTACTAGTGGAAATAAGAAGAGATAATGTTTTTTCTAATCGCTTATTGATTAAAATGTTTTCCACTAAGCTAAACTACTAATCTATTAACTCAATTTAAAGATAATTTAATCTTTCGAAATGAAACAAATTTTTTTTAATAAAGTTTAGGTCTGTATGCAATAACCCGCAAAATTGACTACGTATAATCCGTTAGCCATCTACGTATTTTTACGTAAAAGGCATTTAAGCATCCATTGCTACGAAGTATATATGGCCGAATAGAAGAGGATTAAAAACATGATACTGACATTTGACAATTTCTCCACTTGGAAGTGCGCACCAAAATTTATTCATGTCCATATTTACCATTTCCCCAAACTCATTTCTCTGTGGTGCATCAGCTTTAATTCTAAATAACTTAAGATGTGTTTTCTTTCCTCCTTTCTCGTCAAGAAGTATTTCTGCGAAGGGGCGGGAGTTTTTTAATGAATCACATTCCGTATCATTAAGAATATAATTAGCTAAATCGAAGTGAATCTTCTTATAATTATGAAGGTAGCGGTATACATTTGCCGTATCGACGAAAGGTAATTTTTCTCCTAGGCTACTCACCTCAAAGCCGTAATTTTTGCGCTCCACAGCAAAACTTCTTGTACTGTCGTAATTATTTTTAATTTCAACTTTTACAATATCCTCCATAGGGACACTAAATATATTGGTGCAAATCCATTTTCGACTGTCTGCAAAAAAATTAGGTTCAATAATACCATTCACTCCTTTGATTTTCATCATTACAGGCTCAGTACTTTTCCCTTCTTCTTTAGAATCAAGTAACATGATTTGTCCATAGTGGTCAGGTGCTGAAGGACCGATATACCATGTTTTGTGCCATTTGTTATTGCTGAAAAATTCAACTTTGGTATGTGAGGCAGACATTTTAATGGTAAAGTTTTCGTGAGAGTTCTTAGGTAAATAACCCTTGAATTCTATATTCTTTGCCACATTTAAAATATTGTGAACGTAGGCTTGAGTGATACAACCACCGTTTTTATCCCGCCAGACGCCGCCTTCTTTTTGTATTTGAAAAGACTTCTGAAAAGGATCGGTAATAATGATTTTTGTAACTACAGAGGTGTCTTCAATTGCAAATGAAATAAGTTCAGTACTTGATTTGGTATCCTTTTTAAGGATTTTAAAAGTATAATAACCTAATCCAAAGACGCAAATGAACCCGATTACGAGTTTCAATAACTTATTTGTTTTCATAATCGTTTTATTTACGTGTAAATCTCTTTTTTCTAATGAAATTCATGATCAGTCCCAAAAGAACAATTAATGCTATTGGTAACAACATGTTGATTACTTTATAATAGTTTGCAGATTGCTGGATTTTTTCTTTATCTATTTCACGAACGTCAATCTGACGACTCCGAATGTCAAGCATAAAACTTTCGCCCATCATGTAATCAATTATATTTAGAAAAAAATCTTGGTTTCCAATGGCTCTATTGATATTTAGGGCAACATCATCGGCATTCATTTTGAGCTCATTAAAACCTTTATAATCTGCTTTTGGTCCTTTTCTTGTCTGTGACATTCTGTAAGTATTTGCCAAAAAAGTTCCATTACTTACAACGAATATTTTTGAATTCCCTACACTTTCTTTGAGGAATTTAGCGTCAGGATTATTTATAAAATCTGCAACAATTCGATTGTTAAAATAGGAGTTATATTTTCCATCAGAGGTTGCAGCAAAACACAAATCACTCGTATTTTTGTCTGTTGATTTTAGCTCGGGTTGGTCCGGGTCAAAATTTGAAGCCATATTTAATTCTACGATTGGCGCCAATCCTGTATAATTTGAGTTTTTCGAACTGGTTAAAACAGGAATAACTTGTTCATTTATAGGCTCAATTTGATTCGCAAACTCAAGTGCTACAGGTTCAATATTTTTTACCGTTACATGTTTTGTGTTAGTCGAAATTAGCTGGTAATACCAGTTTACGCGACTTTCTTTAAAACGTCTATCAAATTTAGGGATGGAATTAACATCCATAATAAGGTTGTCATTAATTTTAAAACCGTAGTCAAATAGTAAATCATTTAAGCGTATATTTTTTCTTTCGGAATGCGTGAATCCTTGTCTATACAAGGTGTCCTGATTAATATCTAAGGTATTCATAAAACACATTAACTCACCGCCGCGCATTACGAATTGATCGATCAAGTAAAGGTCTTTGTCGGAAAATGAGTTTTTTGGATCGGCAATAATCAGTCCATCGTAATCATCAAGTGCATGAATATTATTTTGCAATTCAACTTCCTGAATATTGTAATAAGGTGCAATTAGTAAACTTGCAATTTTTGTTTCATATTTATTGAGTTCACCGTGACCTTGTAAAAAACCAATCTTTTTTTTCTTTAAAGTTGATAACCTACGTAAAGCTGAAATCAGATTATATTCCAAATCGTTTAATCCCTTTTCTACAACTTCAGGCATTTGATTCATCGAAAACGGACGATCAACGGAAGTGCCTGGTAATAATTGAACAACTGTTTCCTGAGGAATACCATTAATGGTAAAAGACAGCAAGGCTCCAGGCCAAAGCATGAGCTTCGTCTCCTTTGCATTCTTTGCAAATTTTATTTCCATAGGAAGGATGCCTGACCCCTTATTGTAAATCTGTTCAAAGAGTAGCTGTTTGTCTTCATCAGAGCCTTCATTAGGATTAATAAAGGTGTACTCAATGCGATCCCCTGCAAAGCGCTTAAAATCTTTTAACTTTTCTTCTAACGAATTTCTGTAGGATCTCAATTCGGAGGGGAGTTCTCCCTCTAAATATATCTTAATATTAATACGATTTTCTAGCTTATTGATCTTTTCAAGATAGGCTATACTTCCATCAGCCAATGAGTATCGATGATCTGAGGTCATGTCAATACGAAAGGAGGTGAAATGGCCAATTATGTTTACAAATACAATCGCAACAACAACAATTGCAAAGATTATCCACTGATAATAAACACCTTTAAATAACTTTTTCATCTTTTTAAAGTTTTAAGTGCTGTATGAGCGGCATATAAGAAAAGTGCAATTACCGAAATAAAGAATATCAAGTCCTCTGTTACGATAACTCCTTTTTTTATCGAATCGTAATGAAAAGCGAGGCTTAGGTATTTAATTAGGTAGTCTAGTGCACCAAATTGGCCAAAGTCTCCAAGCATATGAAGGCCATCGAATAAGAACCAGCATAAAAACATAGAAACGATAAAGGCAATAATCTGACTGCTAGTTAGTGCAGATGCAAATATACCGACTGCGACAAAAACACCACCTAAAAGTAACAAGCCCATGTAGGAAGTAAATGTTGCGCCGCCATCGACAATACCAATAGGTTTTCCTAGGTAATAAATCGAAACATAATAACAGAGTGTGGGTAAAATAGCAATGCCGAGAAGCGTTAATCCTGCCAAATATTTTGCCATCAATATTCCAAAATCCGAGATGGGTCTCGTAAAGAGTAATTCAATAGTTCCCGTTCTTCTTTCTTCAGCAAATGATTTCATAGTAATCGCGGGGATGAGGACGAGAAATATTATTGGAGATAGATTAAAGAAAGGTATAAGATCGGCTTCAGACCCTTCTAAAAGATTTGTGTTGTAGGCTAAAATCCAATGAAATAAACCTGATGCGATGAGGTAGATGAGCACAAATACATAACCGATAGTTGAACTTAGAAAGCTATTTAATTCTCTGAAATATAATGCGCGCATGTTCTTTTTTGAATTCCCTAAAATTAATAATTTTTCAAGTGCTGCTGATGTTGATTTCGCTTTTCATTTTATTCAAATCCGTTAAAATATAGCTCATGGCTCCAAGCCTCTGGTTTTGCTGAGAATTTTGGTTTTATTTTCGTCCATAGACTTGAGAACAAACTGGAATTTCTGTAGGCATTTAGAGCCTTATTGTGATCCCATTGGCTGTAGGTCATAACAACGCAAGGATTATCAATTTCTTTGAGTAATTGCATTCCTTTGCAACCTTCGAAGGAGGAGATTTTGTGCTTGTGAAGCTCAAATTCGTTGTAAAAGCTCTCAAGTTCTTCAGGTTTGAATGTTAATTTAACAATTCGAACAAGCATTAGAACAATAATGTTTTTCTCGAGCCCGCAGGAGAAGATTCAATCCTTAATCGATCCCCAAGTTTCATACCAAAGAGTATATCTGCCCCCCCCGTACTCTGCCTTGCGCCTCTATTAATCGCAATTTCGAGTAGATTATTTTCATTAAACAAAGCAACGCGTTCTCCTTGTTGCACGGTATTGTATGTTTCGCTGATATGGTCAATATAATATTTTTCATTTGCGAATTTTATGGAATACGGAGCATCACTGGGGAGCCTTTCGAAGTCAGCTTTTGAAATATTCGTAATTAAATTACCAAAGGAGTCAATATGAATAATAATTCCACGTACGATGTATTCCTCAATTACTGCCTTAGGAATAAGCGCTTTTTTATATTTATTTACGGCTTGCGTATATTTTGACATGGAATCATTATCAATAATGCGCTTAGCCAATGGTACAAAACAATTTTTCATTGGATATTTTAGCTCAAGGACATTATTGAGGTCGACAGTGTACCTCCAAAGCTCTTGAGGTGCTTTATCGTCTAAAAAAGCACCAAAAAACCCATTGTCATTCGAAATAAAATATTGATTATTGAATTTCATTACAGTTGGAAAGCTAGAAACGAAGCTACTTGCATCAGAGTATTCAGGTGGTTGAATAAGCGGTTCGCTATCAACGCCAATTAGGTGAATCGTTCCCTCCGGGAAGTCCATGTAGCAACATTGCAATTGAAAAGCTGCGCTTGCGACATCAAAAGGTTTAATAGAATGAGAGATATCAACAATTTGAACCTCAGGCATCATTTTGAGTATCGCACCTTTGAGAGAAGCGACATAGTAGTCTTGAAGACCTGTATCCGAGGTTAGCGTAAGGATTTGCATCAGGATTGAAGATTCATTATTCTAATTAAATTGATAATTTTACCAAAAGTAATGGAATATAAAAAAAAACCGACTAAAAGCAATTAAAATAAGTTAATGGAAGGCTCAAGAAAGATACTCGTTAAACCTACAAACTCTGTTGAATTTTTTGGGGTGAATAATACAAACCTGAAGTACCTAAAAAAGTATTTCCCGCAGTTAAAAATTGCTTCCAGGGGTAATACGCTTACATTATCAGGTGAGGATGCACTCATAGATATTTTTGAACAAAAAATCGGGTTGCTTTTAAAACACCTTGAGCAGTACAATTCTCTATCGGAAAATAATATTGACAACCTTATGCTTGAAGATGGAGCGTCTTTAATTGGCACTCAAAGTTCCTCGGATGTCATCCTGCACGGAAATGGAGGAACAAAGATCCGTGCAAGAACAGTAAATCAAAAAAAGTTAGTTGAGTCCATATCAAAACATGACATGGTTTTTGCTGTTGGTCCGGCAGGAACAGGGAAGACATATACGGCAGTGGCACTAGCAGTAAAGGCACTAAAGGCAAAAGAGGTAAAACGTATTGTTCTGACCAGACCCGCGGTTGAGGCAGGAGAGAATCTTGGGTTTCTCCCGGGGGATCTTAAGGAAAAACTTGACCCATACCTCATGCCGCTCTATGATGCCCTCCGTGAAATGATTCCAGCTGAGAAGTTAGCTGAGATGATTGAGCATGGCGTAATTGAAATCGCTCCTTTGGCTTTTATGCGAGGGCGAACCCTCGACAAAGCATTTGTTATTCTGGACGAAGGTCAGAATACGACCATGATGCAGATGAAAATGTTTTTGACCAGAATGGGTACAACGGCAAAATTTATTATTACGGGAGATATGTCTCAAATTGATTTACCTTCGCGACAAAAATCAGGATTATCCTTTGCACTAGATACCTTAGAAGAGGTAAAAGAAATCGGAATTATCAGACTAGGGCAGAGTGATGTGGTGAGAAATAAATTGGTAACAAAAATTATAGAAGCGTATGAAAAGTACGACCTAAAAAATAAAGATAAATGAAAGCATTAACCAATTCCAGCTTTAGCTTTAAAGGCCAGAAATCCGTTTATAACGGTAAGGTAAGAGATGTATATTATTTAGAGGATCAACGCTTGGTTATGGTCGCTTCAGATCGCATCTCGGCTTTCGATCACGTTCTACCTAAAGGAATACCATTTAAAGGTCAAGTATTGAATCAAGTGGCAACTATGTTTTTAAAAGCAACTGAGGATATTGTTCCAAATTGGTTGGAAGCCACACCAGATGCAAATGTAGCTGTAGGACAGGCTTGCGAACCGATTCGTGTTGAAATGGTGATTCGAGGTTATTTAGCAGGTCATGCTGCTCGAGAATATAAACTTGGGAAGAGAGTGATTTGTGGGGTGGAAATGCCAGAAAACATGAAAGAGAATGATCCATTTCCACAACCGATTATTACGCCCGCAACTAAGGCTGATGAAGGACATGATGAGGATATATCACGAGAAGCTATTCTTGAAAAGAATATTGTTCCCAAAGCTATTTACGAAGAACTTGAATTGTATACGCGGCAATTATTTGATCGCGGAACAGAAATGGCCGCTGAACAAGGACTTATACTTGTAGATACCAAGTATGAGTTTGGTTTATTAAATGGAGCGGTTATTTTAATTGATGAAATTCATACTCCGGATTCTTCGAGATATTTTTATGCCGATGGTTATGCAGAAAGACAAGCCAAAGGAATAAGGCAAAAGCAGCTTTCAAAAGAGTTTGTTCGACAATGGCTCATTGAAAACGATTTTCAAGGTCTAGAAGGACAAACAATGCCGGTAATGCCTGATGAATTCGTAAATGTTGTATCAGAAAGATATATAGAGTTGTATGAAAAAATAACAGGTAAAGCCTTTGAAAGGGCTGATATTAATGATATTCCTGCTCGAATAAAGCAAAATCTTGAACACTACCTCTCAATTTCCTAAATTTACCCTATGTCAGTTCATAAAAATGTAAAGAAAGTTACCACGCACACGCTTCAAGAAATGAAGAATTCGGGTGAAAAAATTTCAATGCTTACCGGGTACGACTTTTCAATGGCTAAAATTATTGATGATGCCGGGATGGATATTATACTAGTTGGTGATTCTGCTTCAAATGTTATGGCTGGACATGAGACCACGCTTCCAATTACATTGGATCAGATGATTTATCATGCTTCTTCTGTGGTTCGCGCAGTAAACCGTTCACTTGTGGTCGTAGATATGCCATTCGGGTCTTATCAAGGCAATTCTATTGAGGCGCTTTCAAGTGCAATACGTATTATGAAAGAATCTGGTGGTCATGCTGTAAAGATGGAGGGGGGTAAAGAAATTTTAGAATCTATACAAAGAATCCTAACTGCTGGAATTCCGGTAATGGGGCATCTGGGACTAACGCCTCAATCTATTTATAAATTTGGAACTTATGTAGTTAGAGCGAAAGAAGATGAAGAAGCAGCGCATTTAATTGAAGATGCTCAGGCCCTAGAGGAGGCAGGATGCTTTGCTATTGTTCTTGAAAAAGTACCTGCGGCACTAGCAAAAAAAGTTGCTGAAACAGTATCTATTCCAATTATTGGCATAGGTGCCGGTGGTCAAGTAGATGGCCAAGTTCTTGTTGTCCACGATATGCTAGGAATCAACAATGCATTTAATCCAAGATTTTTGAGGAAGTATAACAATCTCCATGAACAAATGAGCACAGCATTCAAAGCGTATATCAAAGACGTTCAAAGTGGAGATTTTCCGAATGAAACAGAACAGTATTAATGAAGCTATTTTATTTGGTGTTGTTGACTTTGGTGTTTGCTTGCACTGATGCACCGATTAAAGACAAATCTAGCTCAGAAGGAAATGTATGCGAATACAGCAAGTGGTTGCGTATTTCTGAGACAAAAAAGGACGTTTTAATCGAGATTCAAAATCCAGATGACGCTTCTAAAATTTTTCGTATTCGCCTGCCAAATGCCAATAGAGAAATTGAAAATAGCAGTTTTGAGGTAGAACAACCTATCAAGAGAATGGCCTGTTTGTCAAGTACGCACATAGGCATGCTCAGTGAATTAAATCTGCAAAATAGGGTGGTGGCTGTATCGGATATGAAATATATTTTTGACCCAAAAATAAAAGAATTAAATCCCATCGAGTTAGGTGAGGAGCAGCTAATATCCATTGAGAGGGTCCTGAAGTCTGAAGCAGAGGTTATTGTATATAGTGCATTTTCAAGTAGCTTTAATAAAGAAAAAGTATTGCGAAAGGTCGGGGTGACCTGCATTCCTAATTTTGATTGGCGAGAAACTCACCCTTTAGGCAGAGCAGAGTGGATTCTATTATTTGGATATCTAACTGGCCATCAAAAGGCGGCAAAAATCAAGTTTGCTGAAATCAAAAAGAATTACATGAAAATCCAAGCAGAAATTGACGAGATGAAATCCGTAAGTACTCTGTCCGGAAATATGACGGGGGATTACTGGTACGCACCAGGTGGAGATAGTTATCATGCACAATTACTTGAGGATGCAGGGTTGAATTATGTTTTTGCTTCTTCGTCAGGAACAGGAAGTTTGGCTTATTCTTTTGAAAAAATATTAGGCATGTCCGCTGGTATTGACTTATGGCTTAACCCAGGGTTTAAATCGAAAGCGGAAATAATACGTGCGTACCCGAAGTCTATATTGTTACCTTTTTTGGAGCAAAGTTCATTATTTTGTTATACCCATACTTCAAATAAGTTCTGGGAACTTTCTGCCTGTAGACCGGATCTTGTGCTCGCTGATTATTCAGAACTAGGAAAAGGGGAAAAGGCAGATCTTAATAAATTGGTGTTTTATAAAAGAGTTGAATGAGTTCGAACCGTTCAAATAAAGTGCTTCTTTTGTTGGTTTTAATCAGCATTCTATTGCTGGCTGGTATGGGTTTGCGTATAGGAGACATACCAACTGATTTTTTAGATGTTTATCATGCAGTTTTTAATTATTCAGAGCAAAATCTTTCAGAATTAATTATAAGAGAAATCCGATTGCCTCGCATTACGATCGCTATTATTGCAGGAGCAGCGCTATCCATTGCGGGAATGCTTATGCAAACATTATTTCAGAATCCTTTGGCTGGTCCTTATGTATTAGGAATCAATTCGGGATCAAGTTTGATGGTCGCATTGGGTATTTTATCCGGTGTAGGCTTTTTTAACTCGGAGCTTGGTCTTATAGGTTCTGCTTTATTGGGCGCTTTTGTATTTGGTTTATTCGTCTTATTCACTGCTTCATTTATTCGTAGCCAGATTGGTTTATTGTTATTTGGGGTTATGTTAGGTAGTTTCGTAGGTGCCATTATAACTATTCTTGAGGCCAGTTCTCAAGTTGATGCTTTAAAAGCATTTGCCTTGTGGTCCATGGGCTCATTAAATGGTGTTAGTGTTGATCAGTTACCTGTAATTTCCTTTGTTTTTGTTTTAGGATGTTTAGGGACACTTTTAATTGTTAAGCCTCTTAATATGTTGGTTCTTGGAGAAGAAGAATGTAGGCTTATGGGATTTAATGTGAAAAGATTGCGTTTGTCCATTGTCTTTATCACTGCATTATTTACGGGACTAGTGACAGCTTTTTGTGGACCCATTGCGTTTGTTGGATTGGCAGTTCCAAATTTGACCCGTATGCTTTTTAAAACGCAGAACCATTTTTTGCTTCTTACAGCAAATCTTTTATTCGGTGCATTCTTTGTATTGAGTTGTGACTTGTTGATCCAAGCATTAAGTGAAACAATTTTGATCCCCATTAATGCTTTAACTTCATTGGTGGGTGCACCTTTTGTAATTTATATTTTAATTCGAAAGCTCAGATGATTTCAATAAAAAACGGGGCTATAGGTTTTGACTCTACACTATTTTCTATAGAAGATGTTGAGTTTTCTCGAGGACAAGTTCATGTTCTTATGGGGCGTAATGGTATTGGTAAGTCAGCTTTTTTAAACACCCTTTCAGGAATACTCGCCCCGATTGAGGGCACCTTAGATTTTGATGGCAATGTATTTAGTCAATATTCGAGTAAGGAAATTTCTAGTAGAATAGCTTATGTTTCATCGGCCCCTAGGGGTGTTCCTTTTCTCAGTGTAGATGATTATCTTTTATTAGGACGCTATAAACATACCAATGTATTTGGTCGCGGTTCTGCTTCTGATTTGGCCGCAGTTCTTGATGCAAAACAGCTATTTGATATTGAGCATCTTTCATCCAAATACACGAATGAGCTCAGTTCAGGTGAACTTCATCTATGCGCTATAGCAAAGGCATATATCCAGCAGACGGATTATATCCTTCTAGATGAACCAACATCCCATTTAGATTATGCCAATAAAATTCGGGTATATGAATTACTCGGTCAGTTGGCAAAAAACAACAATAGGGGTATCATTATTTCTACGCATGATTTGGATCTTGCATTTAAATTTTCATTCCAGTTTTATTTGATTTCGAGCCAGCAACAAAAACTTTTTAGTATTTCAAACTTTAAAGAAGTAGAAAAAGAGTTTAAGTGACAATCATTTTGACAACGGTTATTTTATTCCGTGTACGCGCTAAAATCAAAGTTTTGAATATATTTTTGTACGCTACCATCTGATCCTCTGTATCCTGCTGATCCTTGGGAACCCGGATATCCTTGTCTTCCTGCTTGTTGGCCTGAAAGTGGTGTGCCTGGCACTCCTCTTTTACCAGGTTCGCCACGATTTCCATAATGTCCACCTTTTGTTTTAATGGTCAGCTGATTCTCGATAGCGGAACTGTTTTCATGAATGAATAGGCTTAGATTTCCTCCATTCCCTCCATTCCCTCCATTCCCTGCATTCCCTCCGTTTCCTGCATCTCCAGCTCTTTTAATTTTGTCTCCGCTTATGCTTCCATTTTTACCATTTCCACCGTCACCACCGTCACCACCGTCACCACCATTTCCACCCGATAGGTTAAATAGCAAGTCATTTCCGATGGTCATTTTATATTTCATGAAGTTATTTGAATTATTTTCCTTCACATGAACATAGACCATACTTTCTATTGTCCAGACATGGGCGGTATAGCTTTTAGAGGCGCCTCCATCTCCTCCATTTTCACCTGTCTCGCCATTCTTTCCGTCTCGTAATAATAAGGGCGTTGTTCTGTTACGTTGATCTTTACCATTATTCCCATGGGCACCGTTGTATAAAATTGCTAGATCTCCTCTAAAGTTCATTTGCATAGAATCCTTACTTGAGTAAACTTCACCCTTATTTTCATATTTAAGTGAAAGGTGACATTGGTCATCGTTAAATGCCTTGGATTTTTTAACGATTGTATATGAATTTCCACTTTTCCGTAAGTCTGATGAGCTAAAGCTTATTTTATTATTTTTAGAAACATCATGTTGCTTGCCATCATAGGTCTGTAATAGAATCTCTCCTTGAAATGTGGAACCATTATTTAAGTTTTGATTTGGACTATACTCGAACCATATAGCCTCAACTTGAGAAACTTTAATATTCTTTAAATTCGAACAGCTTAAAAGAAATAATGAAACCGATAATGCGCACAAGAAATACTTTGACATAAGAATTGAATTTTACTGAAGGTATAAAAATTCGCTTAATTCTTTAGAATCCTTTGGACTGTTCTTAAAATGATTTTTAGGTCGTGAGTTAGTGTTGGCCGCTTTATATATTTCTGATTCAAGTTTATTTTTTGAGGCATAATTTTTTTAATGTAATCCTGTTTCGGATTTTCTGATGCTGCAAGCAAGGCATTTTCGTTAAAGTATTCAATAGACGCATAGTCTGTAATTCCTGGCTTTACGTCAAGTATTCTTTTTTGTTCATCGGTATAGTATGCAACAAATTCTTCAACCTCTGGTCTTGGTCCAACAACACTCATGTCTCCAATAAGTACATTGATAAATTGGGGGAATTCATCGAGCTTATACTTTCTTATGAATACACCGATTTTTGTGATGCGCGAATCAGTCATTCCAACCGTTAATTTTCCTTTTTTGTCAGCGTTCAGCTTCATAGATCTAAATTTGAAAAGCATGAATGGTTTGCCTCTTTTGCCAATGCGTTCTTGACGGTAAAAAACACCGCCTCTTGAACTTGACAGAATTGCAATAGAAATTAAGAGTCCAAACGGAAAGAAAATAATGAGCACTACGAGAGAAAAGATAATATCGAAGGCTCGTTTCATCGTTTATTTTTTGATGGTTTTTTCAACAGCGTATTTTATGGCTTGAATGACTGTACCAACCTGTTTGTCATTTAAATTGTAGTAAACAGGCAGAGATATCTCGTTTTGATATTTTTTAAATGCTTCCGGGTAATGTTCGATTTTATAACCAATATTCCTATAGGCTGTGAGTAAGGGGAGCGGCTGGAAATGCACATTCACAGATACATCTTGGTTGAATATCTCTTGAATGATTTCATCTCTTTGCGCTTCGGATATATTTTTGATTCTGATCAGATATAGGTGATAACTTGAGGTTTTCAAACTGGTCTCATGCGGAGGGAGTATCGCCCAATCAGTCGCAGAAAAAGCTTTGTCATAGGTGTCAAATATTTCCTTTCTTCTCTTCAAGTTTTCAGCATATCTTTTTAGCTCTACTAATCCGATAGCTGCTTGAAGGTCAGTCATGTTGCATTTATAGCCTGGAGAGATGACATCATATTTCCAAGCACCTTTCTTGGTCTTAGCTAAGGCATCTTTAGATTGGCCATGAAGGGTTGTAGTCACAAATTCTTTATAGATTTCTTCGTGGTCATAATTATCAGGTAGGTTAAAGCAAACAGCACCACCCTCGGCCGTAGTTAAGTTTTTTACAGCATGAAAAGAAAAACAGGTCATATCCGCCCAGCTTCCTGATCGTTTATTTCGGTAAATAGCCCCAAAACTGTGCGCAGCATCTGCCGCAATTAGAATGCGTCCTAGCTTCGCTTGATTGTCATTATTTGGCTTAAATAAGTTTTTATATTTTAATGCCAATGCCTTTATTTCCTCATAATCGCAAGGGAATCCTGAAACATCAACAGGCATAATTACTTTGGTTTTTGGCGTTATGGCGACCTCTATTTTTTCGAGCGCAATATTAAAATCATCCTTACTTATGTCCACCATAACGGCTTTTGCACCAGTATGAAGGACTACATTCGCACTTGCGCAATATGTATAAACAGGAATAATTACCTCGTCGCCTGGCCCAATGCCCCACCAGCGAAGAAAAACCTCCATCCCCATTGTCCAAGAGCTAACCGCGACTGTGGTTTTGCAACCACAATATGCTGTTATTTTTTTTTCGAATAGTTTCGTTCTAGGGCCTGTGGTAATCCAACCGCTCATTAGAGCAGCGTTGACCTCTTCAAGAACTTTTTCATCAATTCGCGGCGGTGAAAATGGAATCATACTTCGAAATTACATATTTTGGAGCGTATCGAATAAGCCTCCTGCAATTTTATTACGGTCAAAGACTTCTGAAACATATTCTCTTGCATTTACGCCCATTTCTTCAAGTTCAGTTTTGTTTTCTAGCATAAAAATGATTTGTGCTTTCATACTTTCCGTGTCTTCAGGCTTGTAGAAGCGCCCTGCTTTTGCCCGGTCAATAAAATGTTTTTTAGCCTCTCCATCTACGCCTAGTAATAATGGTTTTTTCATTGCAAGTGCTTCGAAAATTTTTGATGGAATCGCTCCTCTGAAAAGATCGAGATTTTTTAAAGGAATGACTGCAATATCTACAGCTTTAAGTATGGATGGCATTTTTGATTTTTTAACAGGTTCAAGAAAGTGAACATTTTTAAGGCGATACTTTTCTGAGAGGATCTGAAGCTTTTCTTTTTCTGGTCCAGCACCTTGAATAACAAATTGTGCATTCGGATAATCCTCAAGTTGATTAGCTACTTCGATTATAATTTCAAGACCTTGAGCATAGCCCAAGATCCCGCCATAAAAAAAGATTATGTCATTTGGTTTAAAATCATTCTTTAGACGAAAATCACTTTCCCCAATCTTTGAAGGGTCATAGAAAGAAACATCTACGCCATTTGGCAGCCATGTTACTTTTTTATCGGGAAACCGTCCTTTAATATCATCAACAATACCCTGTGTTTGTCCTGTGATTAGTGAAGCTTTTGCGTAACATTTATGTTCCAAACGATAGGCCAAGTTTAACAAGTGCCGATTGGTTACGAGGCCCAGTTTTTCTGCACTTTCAGGCCATAGATCGGATACATTGAAAATTAGTTTAGCATTTAGTTTTCTGCTGAGTGCCATTGCAGAATACCCAAGGAAAAGAGGAGGGCTTTCCACTAATAAAAAATCAAATTCACCTAATTTTCTTCCTTTCCAATAACTTGACCACACGAAACTGAAGTAGTTAAGTAGTCTTGATAGAATCCGTTTTGATTTTGAGACATAAATCCATGAACGGTGCACCGAAATACCTTCAATGTATTCTTGTCTTTTCTGCTTTCGTTTATAATCCTCAAAAACTTCCATTTTTGGATAGTTTGGCAGGGCAGTAAGGACCTCAACATGAATATTTTTGTTTTTTAAACGAACCGCCAGTTCGTGTAACCTATTTTGTGGAGCGCCTATCTCAGGAGGATAATATTGTGTAAGGATTAGTAGCTTCATATTTTGTTTTCAACAGTTATAACTTGTTTTTCGGATGTGTTTTTTTGCGAAAGTGAAATTAAAAGAACACAAAAAAGTACTATACCCGCCTGTCTTTCTAGAAATGATTCAACTAAGAAGTTGCAAAAAAAGCAAAAACTGATAAGTAGACTAATTAGCTGTTTTCCTCTAAAAAAATCCCACCATGATTTTAAAAAAATGCCAATAAGAATAAATAGACCGAAAACCCCAATTTGAAGTGTTGTTGTAAAGAATTGATTATGTGAATTCAATTTCAGTGTTGCTATATTTTGATTGTCGTCAATAGCATTTTGCATCTCTAGTATTGTTATATCATCACCCGTCCCGTAGCCTAAAAAGGGGCTTTTGTTGATACTCACAAGCGAAGCATTCCACATTAAAATACGTGCTTGATTACTTTCCGTACTGTTGTTGTGTTTTAATTTAATATCCTGTGAAGAAAGCGGTATTTTTTCAAACCTCTCTTTTATCGATGAATTCAAATTCAAGAATAAAAAGAGGCTGAAAGTCAAAACCCCAGCGAAAAGGAGCATAGTTTTTAATTTCTTTTTGCGTATCATGGTACTTGCAAATAGTATGATGTTCAGCAGAAGCCATGATAAAATACCCGCTTTTGATAGGGTTTGTAAAACGCCAAATGAAATAAAGATGAAAAGTAGTGTATAAAATTTCGGTTTATTGATGTAATATACTTTGGCGTGACAAATAAGTGAGGCAAGCACCAAATAAAAGGCATAATATCCTCTGTGCATGAATGGACTGAAAAGGACATCTTTAAAATAGCCCCAGTGATTATTTTCAGGATAATATATCGATTTGAAGACAGCAATAATTTCATAAATTAAAAGGCTAAAGCATGACGAAAAAAGTATGATGTTGAGGATTGCAGATCGACGAACAGTAAAGTTTGAAAAGTAAAAGAGTATCGGAAAAAGTAGAAAAGAAAATTTATTTTCAAGTTTAAAGAGTCCAACATCTAAATTTTGGGTCCAGCCCATACCGATAACGAGTAGTAAATAATAGACTATAAATAGGAACTCCAAGCTCTTCCAAAACGAGTAGTTTTTTCGTTTTATTTTTCTCCAAAAGGTGAGTGTCCAAATAATAAATCCAATAGGAACGATGGGTGAATAAACTATAGAGAAAAACAATATAAAGCCAAGGCACCAGTCATTGCTGTTCCATTGTTTTAACGCATCTTTAATTCCTAGCGTACTCATGTTTTTGGATTTATAGAATCTAAACCTGTTAACATTTCAATACAATTCTTCTTGTAGTTTGATTTGATATTTAAGTCATTTGACAAGCTGATTTCTCTTTTTTTAGTATTCTTTGAATGTTTACGAAGGAGCGCAATTAATTCTTCTGGTTTATCAACAAAATGGACATATGGATTCATACCAAGACTGGAATTAAATACTTCTTTTGCCTTATTATCTAGATTAATCAAATAACTTCGTTTCCCCAAAGAAAGCGCCTCAACTGCTACTGTCGAATATGCTGTTATGTTGCTGTCACAAATTGAAATCGTTTCGTAAATATTTGCGTTAGTGAAATTGAAATTGATTGGGAATTGGAATTCTGATTTGTAGTTTTCTTCTGTAGTTCTTCTGGGCACCAATATAATGCGGTATTTCTTTTCCGACATCGCATTGAACTTTAATAAAAACGCGATCGTTTTCTTTCCAATAGGCCCATCTTGGAGAGCCACACAAAGCGTTTTTAATTCTTCATTATCTACTGCTCTCTCATAATAGTAGTCAATAACAGATCTTCCAATAATTGAAACCTTTTGTACAGGTATATTCGAATGGTTTTTTAGATAGGTATATTCATTTTGACCAAAAACAGAAATAATATCTGGAAATTGAATCGGATTAAGTGCAACTTTATAATTGTAGGCTTGATGGTTTTCACTTATCACACCATGTTGAAATTCCACCACGGGAATACCGCACTCTTTGAATGCCCTGATGTATCCGTAATGATTATAAGCAACGGTTAAAAACACATATTTGGGCTTTGGGAGTACCTTCAGCCAAAACTTCATCATTCTATATTGCGCAATATTCTTCTTAAGAATGGCCTCAATATTGACGGAACAATTGATATCCGTCTCAATAGCCCTAATAAGGTCGAGGTTTTCTATTTTTACCTTCCTCAGAAATAGGCGGCTGTATATCTCTTCAGATAAGAGGAAAAGTGCCTTTGAAGAAACATATCTACTCGCTACTTTTCTTAGACTATATTTTTTAAAGAACTGGAATTCAATTACCAAAACCTTACCCTTTGTAAGCCCAGAAATACTATCAAAAAGTTTGTCTCTATATTTCCCTTCTATTTTAATTCTCTCTACACTTGTCGTAAATGCCCAAACTTCATATTTCCGAATAAACAAATTCCAGGTTCCATAGAAAAGAGATTTAAACTGGCTCAAAAGACTTTTGGTTGATTTTGAAGCGAGACTTTCTTTACCTAGGATAAGTTTATGAAATAGTTTAGCCTTAATCCACGGGTAGACTTCAAAGGTTTTATTGAATTTTCGTACCGTGATGTTTTTTACATCATAAGCCGATTCAATGTGTTTTACTAATTCAGCAATACTATTCTTCATGGAGTAAATTTGTATTGATCATTAGTATGCCAAAAAAGAAAACATCTAGAAGCGAAAACCCCCAAAAAATACCGTACTGAAAACAAGAGTATACAAGAATTGGTATGAGAATTAAAAAGTTTTTCTTCGTCCAAATAAAAAAAGTAATAGATAGAAAGAGCAGCGTTATTAATATTCCATTCGAGGCAAGAATCTGCAGAAATGAATTGTGGGCGTGGATTAATTTCAGTTTTTTATCATCTTGATTTATTGTCTTGAATAAAAGTTTATCCGACCCATACCCAAACCACTTATGCTCATTTATATATTGAAAATAATTCATCCAAATAAGAGTTCGCCCCGAGGTGTTTATCCCTTTTGTAGAATTGTAAAATAGTTTATTTACAAATGCATTTGTATCTAGCTCGTTTCCAACTTTCATTCTCGGATAGTGAACGGTTTTCGGAGTGTCGTGTATTTCTGAGTAGGTCAGTTGAGTAGCTTCAGTTTTATACTTTAGTTCTAATTGTTTTTTTTCTGGATTTTTCTTTCCTAATTCTACTAAAATATTGTGATTTGCAAAGACAAAAAACACACCTGAGAACAAAAATATATTTGTTCCTTTTAAGAGTAAGTGTTTCAATTCAAGTTTTGAACTTGTGATCAATTGATAGCCTAATAAAAGCACCCAGAATACGAGTACGGATATAATTAATGCACGATTAAAAGAAAACAAAACCCCAGTAAATAGCATCGTTTTAAGAAGGTTTTTAAGCCATAAATTTAACTGAACAAATTCAATGGAAATAACAGCAACTAATAATTTTAAAGCAAATACAGAGGAACTTATGCTCAGGCCATTTACACGATGATCATACAAATAATCACTTGAATTATTAATCTTGGGAACATTTTCAATGAAGAAGGAGCGTACGCCAAAATAATACTCCACGGAAGCAATTAAACACTCGAAGGCAACCCAATACAAGAAGTATCGAAATACTTTTTTTAAATCAATTATATAGGCGGTAAAGATGAGTAGAGGAAAAAGTAAGAATGAGGCATAGTAATCTTTTAGTATTAAGATTGGGTGCCCAGTAATCAATTTATTAATGTAGGAGGTAGAGATGTAAATTAAGATTAAGCCAATGGAGGTTTTTACTTTTTTAGTAACGCGAATACTCTGCTTTAAATCAGAGATTGATTTCAAATTGAATAGAACAATCGCCAAAGGAACAAGCAAGTAATAATATTCATTCGCAAAAAATAGTGTAGCTAGAAATAGCAATGATGCATAACATAGAGACATCCAGTGTGTAACGCTCATATTTTCAAACCGAGAAGTTAGTGATGTCATCAAATTAAGAACTGATTTTATTTGTAAGTTCTTCATCATGTTTTTTAACAATTCCGAATAAGAAATAGATCGTAACTATAGCTACAAGAACTTGTGCCCAAGTGACACAGTGAAACATTAAAATAATATTCTTTTCCTGAAATCCTATTCCCATTGGAATCAATACGAAGCCAAGAATTTGCAATATTGAACCAATTACACCTATAACTAAATAGGTCTTTTGTTTATCAAAAACAAGCGGGATTGTAGATAGGGGAGAAACAATAAAATTCAGCATTAACCATGGTGCCATAATCTCAGAAAGTTCGCCTGAGAACCTCCATTCACTCCCAAAAACAAATCCAAACAATGGGGCACCAAAAAAGTAAATGATAAGAAACGGAAAGATGGATAATAAAGATAAGCTTATTAGCACTTTTTTGAAGAGTGGGAAAATGAGTTTTCCATCACTTTTGAAGGCTGAAATACGACTAAAAAAAACATGCGATAAAGAGGCTCCAATTAACATGACTGGTATTCTGAGCATTCTGTATGAGTGGTCAAATGCGCCAAATAAACTTTCTGAGAAGAATTCAATGAGGATGATTGCAACTAGGACATCTCGGATATAATCACTCAATGCTAGCGGGAGGTTAGCCAAAGGGAAGTCTTTATATTGTCTGGATAGAACCTTTGTTCTTAGCGCAGTGAGTTTTGAGGTAACCTTAGGCTTCAGTAATAAAAAGTCTTTTAAAAAATAAAGCGCACTCACCATAAAGCTAATACTATATGCCAAGATTAGCCCGATACTACCGGCTTTAAAGAAACCAAAACCCACCCGCAATCCATTCAGGGTAATAGACTGTGTCATTTTGGCCATCGAGATATTTTTAAAATACTTCTTCCTAATCGACCAATTGGTCCCTAGATTAAAAAAAGATAGGCAGATAACGGTGATAAGCAGCAGTAGAAGTAACTGATAAAAATCAAAACCTTTTCCATTCATTATCCCGTAGGTAATACCTGAAAGGAGGCAAATAAGGATTGTTATTATCGTAATTTTTAATGCAAATCTGAAGAGAATAAAAGCGTGTTTGTCCTTTTTGGGTAAGGGTAGGGCGTATTCGTATCGTGCTGTTGCAATAGTGGCGAGCAAAACAGTGATTCTTTGAAACATACCAAACTCTCCCATCTCTGCGGGGGTGTACAAACGTGTTATAATTGGTGCAAGCATATAACCGATTATTTGGGCTATGAGCGTACCCGTCATTAAAACAGCTAATGATTTTAAAAAGTCATTTGCTGTTAATTTGTTTTTAAAGCGATCGAACATGCGCATCAAAGATAGGAAATTGCAACGGATTCATTTTTCAATCCAGGCACTGAGATTCATTGATTTCTTATATTTGTACAAAATTAAAATCATGAAGAATATTGCAGTAATTGGTGCGGGTACAATGGGTAATGGAATCGCTCATGTTTTCGCACAATCAGGGTACAATGTAAATCTTGTAGATTTGTCTCAAGATGCTTTAGATAAAGCACTTCGTACAATCACAAAAAACTTAGACCGTCAATTGTCTAAAGAAAAAATCACTGCAGCAATTAAGGATGAGACGTTATCGAGAATAGCATTACATACCGATACGAAATCTGGGATTAATGGTGTAGAACTTGTTGTAGAGGCAGCAACAGAAAACACCGATCTTAAGTTGAAAATATTCAAACAGTTAGATGAATTAGCTGATTCCCAAACAATTTTAGCAACAAATACCTCATCAATTTCTATCACTCAGATTGCAGCCGTGACGAATCGTCCAGAAAAAGTTATAGGTATGCATTTTATGAATCCAGTTCCTGTAATGAAGCTCGTAGAGATTATTAGGGGGTATTCTACCTCGGATGAAGTTACGGAAACCATTATGTCCTTATCCCGAAGTTTACAAAAATCACCGGTTGAGGTAAATGACTATCCTGGGTTTATTGCCAATAGGATTTTGATGCCAATGATTAATGAGGCAATCTGTTCCTTACATGAGGGCGTAGCAGGAGTGGAGGAGATAGATACAGTGATGAAGCTGGGCATGGCACATCCGATGGGTCCATTACAGCTCGCAGACTTTATAGGTTTAGATGTTTGTTTAGCAATTCTTGAAGTACTCCATGACGGCTTTGGAAATCCTAAGTATGCGCCTTGTCCTTTACTTGTTAATATGGTCACTGCAGGTAAGAAGGGCGTAAAATCAGGAGAAGGTTTTTACAGTTGGGGTCATGGTACCAAAGACCTTATTGTTTCCGATAAATTCAAGAAATAAGGTTTACTTTATTTTTTAGGCACTTAAGGGCATCCTTATCTATAGGGAAAGTTAAGTTTGATTCTTTGAGGTCGGCGAGACGCACCCATTTTTGATACTCTCCATCTTCGGTTAAAGGCAACTGATAATCTTCTTCGCCAAGCTTATGAATATCACGGCAAGTGACTATGTAATAAAAGCATGTTACTTGAGTTTCTGTATCGAATGATGACTGTTGGTAATAGTCGTTGAAAAACAAAAACTCATAAGAAAGAATAGAGGTTTCAAGCTCTTCAAAAAATTCACGTTTTAAAGCTTGAATTATGCCTTCACCCTTTTCAACACCACCTCCAGGAAATTTTCTAAAATAGAGCCCAAATCTAAATTCATCAGAAATTAAAACCTCTTGATGATCATTAATAATTATACCATAAACACGCTGAGAAAGCTTTGTCATTCACAATCCTCAAAAGGGAAAGTTCTGAAGTTATCTTGACGAACAACACCTACAAAGGGGCAAGAAAGTAAATTAGAATACGATCCAAATAAACCTATGAATTCCTCCTCAGTCCAATTTGGTAATTCAGTTGTAAATACGAGAACGTTACCATTCGTCGGGTCAATGCGAACCATCCAAATTCCTGCTTTATTCTTTATCTCTTCTTCCAAAGTTTTAATGAGTGTCTGATCCGAAGAATTTAGCTTGCCTTGTGCAAAGTATTTATTAAGATCTTGACCAAAGGAATTAAGCGACGCAAAAGAAACAAAGAGAATGATTATGAGGTTACGCATGAGTTTTTTTATAAATATCGGAATTTTTTCCCGGGATAAAAAGCACTTTCTCCAAGCTCCTCCTCAATTCTAAGTAGTTGATTGTATTTCGCCATTCTGTCACTTCTTGATGCTGAACCTGTTTTTATTTGTCCCGTATTAAGCGCAACTGCCAAATCAGAAATAGTATGATCTTCAGTTTCGCCGCTTCTGTGACTCATTACGGAAGTATATCTATTTTGGGTAGCCATTTGAACGGCATCTATTGTTTCAGACAGGGTCCCTATTTGATTTACTTTTACTAAGATTGAATTTGCAATACCTTCTGCAATACCTCGAGATAGTCTTTTGGTATTCGTAACAAATAAATCGTCTCCAACAAGTTGTACCCGCTCACCTAGCTTCTCAGTGGCTAATTTCCAGCCAGACCAGTCATCTTCAGCTAAGCCATCTTCAATGGAAGCAATTGGGTATTTATTACACCAATTTTCCCAAAACGAAACCATTTCAGCAGATGTCATAGATTCTCCTGTCGATTCAAAGTTGTATTTACCTTCCTTGAAGAATTCTGAAGAGGCAGCATCCAAAGCTACATAAACATCTTCTCCCGGTCTAAATCCAGCTTTTTCTATAGCTTCTAAAACTACAGTAATCGCCTCGTCATTAGAGCCTAGGTTAGGGGCAAATCCACCCTCGTCTCCTACGTTTGTTGACATCCCTTTGGATTTCAGAACTGATTTGAGATGGTGAAAAATTTCAGTCCCCCATCTTAACCCTTCAGAAAAGGATTTAGCGCCAAATGGCATGACCATAAATTCTTGAATATCTATTAAATTATCAGCGTGAGAACCACCATTCAGGATATTCATCATTGGGACGGGCATGGTGACTGCTCCTACACCACCAATGTATCTGTATAGACTCAACTCAGCATGCTGTGCTGCTAATTTTGCTACGGCTAAAGAAGTTCCGAGTATTGCATTCGCTCCTAGGTTCGATTTATTGTCTGTACCATCCAGAGAAATAAGTTTATGATCGATTGCTTTTTGGTCAAAAATATCCATACCGTGGAGTGCCTCATTAATAATGGTATTGACATTTTCTATTGCTTTTAAAACACCTTTGCCCATGTATACAGTAGCATCTTGGTCTCTTAACTCAACGGCTTCATGGATGCCTGTGGATGCTCCTGAAGGAACAGCTGCCCTTCCAAGATATCCGTTTGTGCTCATGGCGTCAACTTCAATTGTTGGGTTACCTCTTGAATCAAGTATTTGTCGTGCAAAAATTCTTTGAATGTAGCTCATTGTTTAGTTTTTATGAGATTTCATATTCTCAATAAATGAATCGAATAAGTATCTCGAGTCATGTGGGCCTGCTGATGCTTCTGGGTGGTATTGGACGGAAAATACTGGTTTGTCTTTTAATGCAATCCCAGCTATGGTATGGTCATTTAGGTGAATGTGTGTAACCTCAATGTCGTTGCGGTCCTCAACACTATCTTTAGATATTACGAATCCATGATTCTGTGAGGTTATTTCTCCTTTACCTGTTTTTAGATTTTTAATGGGGTGATTAATTCCTCTGTGGCCATTAAACATCTTTTCAGTTTTTAAACCTTGACTTAAACCAAAAACTTGATGTCCTAGACAAATACCGAAAACAGGTTTACCTGTCGCTATAATTTCTTTCACTAGAGTAATGGTATCTGGCATAGCAGAAGGATCGCCGGGTCCATTTGAAAGCATATATCCATCAGGATTAAATGATGCGAGGTCTTCTTTTGAGGAATGTAATGGAAATACCTTTACATGACAGCCTTTTTCTACAAGACATTGTACAATATTTCTTTTCACGCCTAAGTCAAGCAGTGAAACTTTGAATTGGACATTGTCCGGTAAAACCTCGTAGGCATCTGCGGTAGTAACCTTCGAGGAAAGTTCGAGACCATTCATTTTAGGCAGTTCGAGGACATCTTTTTTAAGGCTTTCTTCATTCAAATTAGACGAAGAGATGATAGCGTTCATTGCGCCTTTATCTCTAATATGTCTTACTAAGGCCCTTGTATCAATATCAGAAATACCCACAGTTTCGTGATGCACCATGAAATCCTGAAGAGATTGATCTCCGGATGTTCTTGAGAAACCATCTGAGAATTTTTTAGTTATCAGTCCAGAGATATTGATTTTATCTGATTCTTGTTCATTGGATTGAGTACCGTAGTTTCCAATATGTGCTGTAGTCATGATAAGAAGTTGCCCATAATATGAGGGATCGGTAAATACCTCTTGGTATCCAGTCATTCCCGTATTGAAAGCAATTTCTCCACCTGTTGTCCCAATTTTACCAATGGCTTTTCCTTTAAAAACTGTACCATCTTCCAAAACTAGAATTGCGCTTCCTTTCTCGCTCATTCAATTTTATTTTTTGTAAAATTAGAAACTTAACACGAATCGAAGTATTAAAACATAAAAAAAGGCGATGAATTCATCGCCTTTTTTGAAAATATGTTAATTTCTTTCGAAAAATCTCTATTTATCTTCTTTTTTTTCTTCGTCAGTCGTGTTTTCATCCGACTTTGAAGGTTCTTCTAGAGCTTCAGCTTTTGTTTCTTCCACTGGTGCGTCTTCTGTAGTATCAGCCACTGTTTCTTCAATAACTTCCGCAGATGTTTCCTCAACAACCGCTTCTTCAATTGTAGTTGATTCGTTAGTTGTGGACTTTTTACCACCTCTACGTGATCTTCTCGTAGTTTTCGTTGCTGATTCTTTGGTATAAACCTCATTGAAGTCTACTAATTCAATCATACACATTTCCGCATTATCTCCTAGTCTGTATCCAGTTCTAATGATACGTGTGTACCCCCCATTTCTGGTTGCAATTTTAGGTGCTACTTCTCTAAAAAGTTCCGTAACGACATCTTTATTTTGAAGGTATGAGAAAACTGTTCTTCTCGAATGCGTAGAGTCTGTTTTTGACTTTGTGAGTAAAGGTTCCACATATACCCTTAAAGCTTTCGCCTTTGCAAGTGTAGTATTAATAGTTTTATGTTCAATTAAAGAACAAGCCATGTTCGAAAGAAGACTTCTTCTGTGTCCTTTCTTTCTACTTAAGTGATTAACTTTTTTTCCGTGTCTCATTATTCTTATTCTTTGTCAAGTTTATATTTAGAAACATTCATTCCAAATGTTAACCCTTTATTATCAACTAAATCTTCAAGTTCAGTAAGTGATTTTTTACCGAAGTTTCTAAATTTCAATAAATCTGATTTAGCATATGATACTAAGTCTCCTAATGTTTCAACATCTGCAGCTTTCAAACAATTTAAAGCACGTACAGAAAGATCCATATCTACAAGTTTAGTTTTCAATAGCTGACGCATGTGAAGTGAAGTTTCATCAAATTCTTCTGTCTCAGATTTCGCGTCACTTTCTAATGTGATTCTCTCATCTGAGAATAACATGAAGTGATGAATTAAGATTTTTGCAGCTTCTTTCAATGCTTCCTTTGGGTGTATAGAACCATCTGTTTTAATCGAAAACAATAGTTTCTCATAATCAGTTTTTTGCTCAACACGGAAGTTATCGATAGCGTACTGAACGTTAACGATAGGTGTAAAAATAGAATCTATAAATACAGTACCAAATGAAGCTGTAGAAGTCTTGTTTTCCTCAGCTGGAGCGTAACCCCGCCCTTTGTTTATATTTAATTCCATCTCAATCTTCACTGAGTTTTCCATGTGACAAATTACTTGATCTGGGTTTAATACTTGGAAAGCACTTGTGTATTTTCCAATATCACCAGCAGTAAATTTATCTTGACCAGCAACTGTTAATGTTACAGTTTCTGAATCTGTACCTTCAATTTGTCTTTTAAACCGAACTTGCTTTAAATTTAAAATGATTTCAGTCACATCCTCAGCAACTCCTTTAATAGTTGTGAATTCATGATCAACACCTTGAATCTTGATTGAAGTAATTGCGAAACCTTCAAGTGAAGAAAGTAAAATTCTTCTTAAAGAATTTCCAATTGTAATACCATACCCAGGCTCTAATGGTCTAAATTCGAATTCACCACTGAACTCGTCAGAGTGATTCATAATTACCTTATCCGGTTTTTGAAAATCTAATATTGCCATGTTATTTAAGATTATTTAGAGTAAAGTTCAACAATTAATTGTTCCTTGATCGTTTCAGGAATCAATTCTCGAGAAGGGATATTCATAACAGTTCCACTGTATGTTGCATTATCCCACGTTAGCCATTCGTAAATTTTAGAATTTGCACTAACTGAATTCGTTATAGCCTCTAGAGACTTTGATTTTTCACGAACGCTAACTACATCTCCTACTTTAATTTGAAATGATGGTATATTAACAATCTCACCATTTACAGTAATATGTTTGTGAGAAACTAATTGCCTTGCACCTCGACGAGTAGGGGAGATACCTAATCGGAAAACCATATTATCCAATCGTGATTCACACAATTGAAGTAAGTTTTCACCGGTAATACCTTTCATTCTCGATGCTTTCTTAAACATATTTGAGAATTGTCTTTCCAATATACCATAAGTATACTTTGCTTTCTGCTTTTCGCCAAGCTGGATCGAATATTCTGATTGTTTACCACGTCTTTTAGATGGGCCATGCTGACCTGGACCGTAGCTTCTTTTTTCTAACGCTTTATCAGGGCCAAAGATTGGATCTTTGAACCTTCTAGCGATTTTTGATTTGGGACCTGTGTATCTTGCCATTTTATTTAGTTTTAGATGGGAATCATGAATTAAGGCATTGTCCTTCGATGATTGACTTCCCGGTTAAATATTATTATACTCTTCTTCGTTTTGGAGGTCTACATCCATTATGCGGCATTGGAGTAACGTCAACTATTTCAGTTACTTCTATTCCAGAGTTGTGAATCGCGCGAATTGCTGATTCACGACCTGCACCAGGGCCTTTAACAAAGACACGAACTTTTCTTAATCCGTAGTCATGTGCTTCTTTCGAACAATCCTCTGCAGCGATTTGTGCCGCATAAGGTGTGTTCTTTTTCGATCCTCTAAAGCCCATTTTACCTGCTGATGACCATGAGATTACCTGACCTGAAGTATTCGTCAAAGAAATAATGATGTTATTGAAACTAGCTTGAATATGCGCTTCTCCAGTAGCATCTATCTTGACGTTCTTTTTCTTTTTTTGATTCGTTTTTGCCATGATAAACTATTTATTATTTAGTTACTTTTTTCTTGTTAGCAACTGTTTTTCTCTTACCTTTTCTCGTTCTAGAATTATTTTTAGTACGTTGACCTCTCAGTGGAAGACCTGCTCTATGTCGGATTCCTCTTACACAACCGATATCCATAAGCCTTTTAATATTCAATTGTACCTCAGAACGAAGTTGTCCTTCTGTTTTAACTTCATTCACTGAATTCCTGATCGCTGATAATTGAGCATCATCCCAATCCTGAACTTTTGTGCTTTCATCAATTGAATTGTCTTTCAAAATCTTCTTTGAAGTACTTCTCCCAATTCCGAAGATGTATGTTAAACCAACAACACCTCTTTTATTTTTGGGCAAATCTATTCCTGCAATACGTGCCATAATTCTTACTTATTAACCTTGTCTTTGTTTAAATTTCGGGTTCTTCTTATTAATCACGTAAACACGACCCTTTCGTTTTACGATTTTGCAATCTGCGCTTCTTTTTTTTACTGATGCTCTTACTTTCATTGCTTTGTTAATTATTATTTATAACGAAATGTTATTCTGCCTTTTGTTAAATCATATGGAGACATTTCAACTTTTACCTTATCTCCTGGTAATATTTTAATGTAATACATTCTCATTTTTCCTGAAATGTGCGCCGTAATAACGTGCTCGTTTTCAAGTTTAACCCGGAACATTGCATTCGGAAGTGCTTCCTCAATGATACCGTCTTGTTCTATTGATGCTTGTTTAGCCATATTAAAATCCAGAATATTCGTTAGATCCTCTTCTTCCTCTCACACGCGTTCCTTCCATTAGGGAATCCATGTGACGATTCAATTGGTATGTTTCAATTTGTTGAAGTGTATCTAACACAACACCAACCATAATTAATAATGACGTTCCACCAAAGAACATTGCAAAGCCGTCATTAACGCCAGATAATTTAGCAATTGCTGGTATTATTGCAATGATTGCTAAGAATAAAGATCCTGGGAAAGTAATTCTTGAAACAACACTATCAATGTGCTGTGCTGTTTCTTCACCCGGACGAACTCCAGGAATAAAACCACCACTTTTCTTTAAATCATCCGCGATTTTACTTGGATTAATCATAATTGCCGTATAAAAATACGTGAAGATTACAATCAAAAGACCAAGAAGCATATTATAACTCAAACCATAGATATCACCTAAGGTTCTTGTAAACCAGTTTCCTGTACCATCAGCCGAGGCAAATAGCATTACGGGAACGGTCATAATCGCTTGGGCAAATATAATTGGCATAACACCAGAGGCATTTACTTTTATTGGTAAATAGTTTCTTGAACCTTGTTCACTTGCAGCTCTTGCTCCAACCACTCGTTTGGCTGTATTCAAAGGAATTCTTCGTACACCTTGAACAATCAACACCGTTGCAAGAACAACGACCATGAAGGCTACCATTTCAACTACTAATTTAATGAGGTTTCCTTGTCCTACAGAGGCTCCGAATTCAGCAAAAAAGGATCCAGGTAATCTTGATAAAATACCCACTGTAATCAGTAATGAAATACCATTTCCGATTCCTTTTTCTGTAATTCTTTCTCCTAACCAAACAGCAAACATGGCACCCGAAATAAGGATTATTGTTGTTTGTACCCACCAGAAACTTGTAGCATCCGCTGGTATCGCTCCTTTACCCGCAAGATAAAGATTCAAGTAACTCGGCGCTTGAAGCGCACAAATAGCAATTGTCAATAAACGCGTGTAATTATTAATTTGCTTACGGCCGGATTCACCTTCATTTTGCATTTTCTGTACGGCTGGAACGGCCATCCCAAGAAGCTGCATGATAATGGATGCACTAATGTATGGCATAATACCTAGTGCCATTATAGAAGCATTTGTGAAACCTCCACCTGAAAATAAGGATAATAAGTTCTCTAAGGTATTGTTTTGATCACCAGAACCTTGAACCAAAGCAGCATAATTTACACCCGGCAGCACAACAAAAGATCCTATTCTATAAACTAGAATTAAACCCAATGTTAGAAGTATGCGAGCACGAAGCTCTTCAACCTTCCATATATTCTTAATATTTTGTATAAATCTCTTCATGGTTCAAAAGTTGGCAAAGATAGTTAGATTTTTGTACATACACCACCTTGAGCCTCAATTGCTTCAATTGCGGCTTTTGAAAATCCGTGTGCACTTACTGTAATTTTAGACTTTAACTCACCTCTTCCTAAAACTTTTACAAGATCATTACTCGATGTCAAACCATTTTCTAGGAATGTTTCAATAGTAAACGCTGTGATACCTTTTTCGGAAGCAAGCATTTCAAGACTTGCAATGTTCACCGCTTTGTATTCAACGCGGTTTATGTTTTTGAATCCGAATTTAGGAACACGTCTTTGCAAAGGCATTTGACCACCTTCAAAACCAATCTTAGTTTTGTAACCTGATCTAGACTTCGCTCCTTTATGACCTCTTGTAGAGGTACCTCCATATCCACTTCCCTGTCCACGAGCAATTCGTTTTTCTTTTTTGACAGATCCTTTCGCTGGTGTAAGATTATTTAAACTCATTTCTGTTTATTTTTCAATTATTTCAACAAGGTGTTTTACCTTATTAATCATACCTATAATTTGAGGTGTCGCCTCTTTTTCAATTTCTTGGTTTAATTTTCTAAAACCTAAGGCCTTGATTGTTGCTTTTTGATTTGCAGGTCTATTGATTGCGCTTCTTGTTTGCTTGATTCTAATCGTGCTCATTATATTGTAGAATTAACCGTTAAAAATTTTCTCTAATTCAATTCCTCTTTGCTTTGCTACTGCTACTGCATCTCTCATTTGAGCAAGCGCATCAATTGTTGCTTTAACAACATTGTGAGGGTTAGAAGATCCTTGTGACTTTGCAAGTACATTAGACACACCGACACTTTCAAGAACTGCACGCATTGCACCACCGGCAATAACTCCAGTACCATCAGAAGCAGGCTTTAGTAGAACTCTTGCACCACCGAATTTACCTTTTTGAGTGTGAGGAACAGTACCTCTTGCAATAGGAACCTTAATAAGGTTCTTTTTTGCATCGTCGATTCCTTTTGTTATGGCCTCAACAACTTCTTTTGCTTTTCCAAGACCGTGACCAACAATACCGTTCTCGTCTCCAACAACTACTATTGCTGAAAAACTAAAGGTTCTACCACCTTTTGTAACTTTAGTCACCCTGTTGATTGCAACAAGTTTGTCTTTAAGTTCAATATCTGCCGCTTTAACGCGGTTCATAATTTGAGCTGCCATAATTTAAAATTTTAATCCTCCTTCTCTAGCTGATTCAGCTAATGATTTAACTCTTCCGTGATATAAGTAACCGTTTCTATCGAAAACTACTGTTTCAATACCGGACTCTTTCGCTTTTTCAGCAATGCCCTTTCCAACTACGGTCGCTTGAGCAGTTTTGTTTCCTTTTCCAGCGTCGTCGTTCTTCAATGATCCTGACGAAGCGATAGTTTTACCAGTAATATCGTCTATAAGTTGCGCGTAAATTTGCTTGTTACTTCTGAAAACTGATAATCTTGGAATCGATGAAGTACCGAATACTTTTTTTCGAATTCTTCTTTTGATTTTTGCTCTTCTTAGAACTTTTCTATTTGCCATTTCTTTAATCTTAAAAATTATTTCTTAGCGGCAGCCTTACCTGCTTTTCTTCTTACTTCTTCTCCCATGTAACGAACTCCTTTACCTTTGTAGGGCTCTGGTTTTCTTAAGGATCTAATTTTTGAAGCTACCTGTCCCACAAGTTGTTTGTCGTGTGACTCGAGTGTAACTATTGGCGCTTTACCTTTTTCAGATAATGTGGTCACTTTAATTTCGGAAGGGATTTCTAAAATTACAGCGTGACTATATCCAAGAGCAAGCTCTAATAATTGACCTTTGGCAACAGCTCTGTAACCTACACCGATTACTTGAAGTTCTTTTTTCCATCCTTCAGATACTCCTATAATCATATTGTTTAAGAGTGCTCTGTAAAGTCCGTGCTTCGCTCTATGTTCTGGAGCATTTGAAGATCTTGTAAAGCTTATTGTCTTTTCTTCAACCTTCATCGTGATAGCCTCATCCATTTCTTGTGTCAGCTCACCTTTTTTACCTTTTACAGTAACCACTCCGTTTGCTTGAGATATCTCAACTCCTTCTGGTACTGTAATGGTTGCGTTTCCTATTCTTGACATTTTTCTTTTTTTTAGTATACGTAACAAAGTACTTCGCCACCTACATTCATCTGAGTTGCTTGTTTTCCGGTCACAACACCTTTTGAGGTAGAAACAATTGATACCCCTAAACCATTTAAGACTCTTGGCATTGAATTCGAGGCTGAGTATTTTCTCAAACCTGGACGTGATGCTCTTTGAATTTTCGTGATTGCAGGAACTTTCGTTGAATCGTTGTATTTCAATGCAATTTTGATAATACCCTGTTTGTTGTCTTCTTCAAATTTAAAATTTAAAATAAAACCTTGATCGAACAAAATTTCGGTCATGGCTCTTTTAACGTTTGAACCTGGAATCTCAACAATTTTCAAACCTGCTGAACTTGCGTTTCTGACGCGAGTTAAAAAGTCAGCTATTGGATCTGTATTCATTTTCTTTCTTATTAATTAATTACCAACTTGCTTTTTTGACACCTGGTATTTTACCAGATAAAGCCATTTCTCTAAAAGTCACCCTAGAAATACCAAACTGACGCATGTATCCTCTAGGTCTTCCAGTTAAACCACATCGATTGTGTTTTCTAACTTTTGAGGAATTTGCAGGAAGCTTTTGCAATTGCATCATTGCATCCCATTTCGCATTTTGAATTTCTTCTGATGCATCTGTTGATTTTAAAATCTTAGTGAGCTCTTCACGTTTCGCTTCGTAACGTGCTGCCAACCTTTCTCTTTTGCGCTCACGCGCTTTCATTGATTCTTTAGCCATTTCTTATTTTTTTATAAATGGAAATCCAAATTCGTCTAATAAAGCTTTCGCTTCTTCGTCATTTTCTGCACTCGTAACAAAAGTGATGTCCATTCCAAGAATTCTATTCACTTTGTCAATATCTATTTCTGGAAAAATGATGTGCTCTTTTACGCCAAGGTTGAAGTTACCTCTTCCGTCAAATCCTTTTGGGTTAATTCCTCTGAAGTCTCTTGTTCTTGGCAAAGATACAGCGAGAAGACGGTCTAGGAAGTCATACATTTTATCTCCTCTTAACGTAACTTTTGTTCCGATCGGCATTCCTTTTCTCAATTTGAAATTCGAAATATCTTTCTTCGAAATCGTGGTTATCGCTTTTTGTCCGGCAATCTTAGATAGGTCTGCAGCAGCACTATCGATTAGCTTTTTATCTGCAACAGCATCACCCATTCCTTGGCTTAAAACAATTTTTGTCAATTTGGGAACACGCATAGTTGACTTGTAACCAAACTTGTCAGTAAGTGTTTTTACAATTTCTGAATTGTACTTGTCTTTTAATCTTGGTCTGTAGCTCATTACTTAATCACCTCCCCTGATTTCTTTGAATATCTTGTTAATTTTCCTTTTTCGTCTGCACGTTTTCCTGTTCTAGTAGCTTCACCATTGACAACCAACATAAGATTCGATATGTGGATTGTACCCTCGAGCTCTTCTATACTGCCTTGTGGATTACTCGCACTTGGCTTTACGTGTTTTTTAATCATGTTCAAACCTTCAACCGTAGCTCGTAGTTTTTCACGATCAAGCCCAAGAACCTTTCCTTCTTGACCTTTTGATTCTCCAGTGATTGCCTTAACGGTATCACCAATTTTTATATGTAGTTTCTTTTGCATTTTATACTTTTTAAAGCACTTCTGGTGCTAGTGAAACAATTTTCATAAAGTTACTTTCTCTTAACTCTCTTGCAACAGGGCCGAAAATACGAGTTCCTCTCATTTCACCAGTTTGGTTCAAGATTACACAAGCATTGTCGTCAAAGCGAATGTAAGATCCGTCAGGACGTCTAATTTCTTTTTTAGTTCGTACAACAACTGCTTTCTGCACAGTTCCTTTCTTCACTTGTCCATTAGGCATGGCACTTTTTACAGTAACAACTATTTTATCACCAATTGAAGCGTATCTTCTTTTTGTACCTCCTAGAACGCGAATACATAAAACCTCTTTGGCTCCTGAATTATCTGCAACTCCTAGTCTTGATTCTGTTTGTATCATTATACAAGTTTATTTAGCTCTTTCGAGTATTTCTACTAATCTCCAGTTCTTGTTCTTACTCAACGGACGAGACTCCATAATTTTAACAGTGTCTCCGATATTACAATCGTTGGTTTCGTCATGAGCAACAAATTTGGAAGTCATCTTCACAAATTTCCCATACTTAGGGTGCTTTACTTTTCGCTCAACAGCAACGACAACAGACTTGTCCATTTTGTCACTAGTAACAATCCCTACTCTTTCTTTTCTTAAATTACGCTTCTCCATTTGGCAATATTTTTTAAGCTTACGCTTGTCTTTTAGTCACTTCTGTATTCAATCGTGCAATTAATTTTCTCATACTTCTGATTCTCAACGGATTTTCAATTGGAGCCATTTTATGAGTTAATTTTAAAGTTTCCATTTGTGATTGAAAATCAGTCAAACGATTCTTTAAATCTTCGTCAGATAGTTTTATAATTTCTTGTTGTGTCATAATCTTATTTTACAGGTACCACAAAGTCGTTGCGGACAATAAATTTACATTTAACTGGTAGTTTTTGTGCAGCCAATCTCATTGCTTCTTTTGCTACTTCATAAGGTACGCCGTCAGCTTCGAAAAGAATTCTTCCTGGTCTAACAACAGATACCCAATGACTCGGTGCACCTTTACCTTTACCCATCCTTACCTCAGCAGGTTTTGATGTCACTGGCTTGTCCGGGAAAATTCTAATCCAAACTTTACCTTCACGTTTCATGTAACGTGTAACAGCGATTCTTGATGCTTCGATTTGACGCGAAGTAATCCATCCTGGCTCTAATGTCTTTAATCCAAATGAACCAAAGGCAATTGTGGATCCTCTGTGGGCTAAACCACGGTTTCTACCTTTCTGAGCTTTTCTAAATTTTGTTTTTTTAGGCTGTAACATTGTACTTTATTCTAAATTATTTTTTCTTTCTATTCGGCATACCCGGCTTTCTCATTCCACCTGGTTTTGAACCTGATTTCATTCCAATATTAGGAGAAAGGTCTCTTTTACCATATACTTCACCTTTACAAATCCATACTTTGATACCAAGTCTTCCATAAGTCGTATGAGCTTCTGCTAAAGCGTAGTCGATATCCGCTCTAAATGTGTGAAGAGGAGTTCTACCGTCTTTGTACATTTCAGATCTCGCCATTTCAGCGCCATTCAGTCTACCTGAGATTTTTATTTTAATACCTTCTGCACCCATTCTCATCGTTCCGGCTATAGCCATTTTGATAGCTCTTCTAAACGAGATTCTAGCTTCTAGTTGTCTTGCAACAGCATCAGCAACAAGACGAGCATCTAGTTCAGGTCTCTTAACTTCAAAAATGTTTATTTGAATTTCTTTTTTTGTCAACTTTTTAAGCTCTTCTTTAAGCTTATCAACTTCTTGGCCACCTTTACCGATGATAATTCCAGGTCTCGCAGTGTTGATTGTTACAGTAACTAATTTTAAAGTTCTTTCAATGATAACTTTTGCAATACTGGCTTTCGCTAAACGTGCTTTAAGGTATCTTCTGATTTTGTCATCCTCAACGATTTTATCACCGTAATTAGAACCACCAAACCAGTTTGATTCCCATCCTTGGATGTAACCTAGTCTATTGCCAATTGGATTTGTCTTTTGTCCCATTTCTTCAATTATTTAGCGCCACCTACTACGATGGTAACGTGATTTGATCTTTTTCTAATTCTGTGTGCTCTACCTTGAGGAGCTGGTTGAATTCTCTTCAACATAGCACCACCACCAACTTCAATTTTAGTTACCACTAATGTTTCTTCACTGATATCGGCGCCTTCATTTTTTTGTTCCCAGTTCGCAATTGCTGATCTAAGTAGTTTTCCTAAACTTCTTGCTGCGTCTTTGCTACTGTATTGTAGGATATTTAAAGCCTTGTTAACCTCAACTCCACGAATTAGGTCAGCCGCTAATCTCATTTTTCTTGGAGATATAGGTGACTTTCTTAATTCTGCAATTGCAATTGCTTTTTTCTCAGCCTTTAGTGCTTCTGCTCGTAAACGTTTTCTTGCTCCCATAATTATCTTTTGTTTTTACCACCGTGACCTCTAAAGTTCCGCGTTGGTGCAAATTCTCCTAATTTGTGTCCTACCATGTTCTCTGTTACGAAAACTGGGATGAATTTATTTCCGTTGTGAACAGCAAAGGTCATTCCTACAAACTCTGGAGTAATTGTAGAAGCTCTTGACCAAGTTTTGATCACTGACTTACTATTCGCTGCTTTCGCGTCATCGACTCTTTTCATTAACTTGTAATGAACGAAAGGTGGTTTTTTTAATGAACGACTCATATCCTATTCTCTATTTTTTTCTTCTTTCAATAATAAACTTGTTCGAGTATTTACTCTTAGCTCTTGTCTTGTAACCTTTGGCTGGAATTCCATTTCTTGATCTTGGATGACCTCCAGAATTCTTACCTTCACCACCGCCCATTGGGTGATCGACAGGATTCATTACAACTGGTCTTACTCTTGGTCTTCTTCCTAGCCATCTTGTTCTTCCTGCTTTCCCTGAAACGGTAAGGTTATGCTCAGGATTCGATACTGAACCAATTGTAGCCAAACATGTGATTAAAATCATTCTTGTTTCTCCCGATGGCATTTTGATAATTGCATATTTACCATCACGTGCGTTCAATTGAGCATAGGTACCAGCGCCTCTTGAAATTGAACCACCTTTTCCAGGCTGTAATTCAATATTGTGAATCATCGTTCCCAAAGGAATATCTGCTAGGTACATTGCATTTCCAACATTCGGAGTTGCCTTCTTACCTGACATTACAGTATCTCCTGCCTGAAGACCATTTGGGGCAACAATGTATCTCTTTTCACCATCTGCATAGTAAAGTAGGGCGATATTTGCAGTTCTGTTGGGATCGTATTCAATAGCTTTAACAGTAGCGGGAATATCAAACTTATTTCTTTTAAAATCGATAACTCTGTACTTTTGCTTATGACCACCACCGATATGTCTCATGGTCATTTTTCCATCGTTATTACGACCACCAGATTTTTTCTTCTTTGTTACCAAAGACTTCTCCGGAGTAGATTTTGTAACTTCTCCAAATTGCAAAGCAACTTTATGTCTTTGTCCTGGCGTTGTTGGTTTAAACTTTTTAAGACTCATTTTTTTAGTCGTTAATAGTTATTAAATAAATCAATCGTCTCACCTTCAGCAACAGTGACAATGGCTTTCTTCCATTTTCTTGCCGTTTCGCGAACGATTCCTTTGTTCGTATATTTCATAGAAGCCTTACCACCACCGAAGTTTGCAGTCCGAACTTTCGTTACCTGAACACCATACATTTTCTCTACAGCATTCTTGATTTCAATTTTGTTGGCTGTTTTAATAACCTCAAACGTAAATCTGTTCATAGTCTCAGAAATCATTGTTGCTTTCTCAGTTATGATTGGTTTTTTTATAATTCCTTGTAATTTTTGCATGGCTCTTAATTAAGGATCTTTTCAATTTGTTTAATGCTTTCAGAAGACACAATAACTTTTGATGCATTCAAAATATCATATGTATTAAATGAATCTGCGGTTACTACTTTTACTTTTTTTAGATTTCTTGAACCCAAGTAGGCAGCATCGTTTTTATCTCCAAGAATAAAAAGTACTTTTTCGTTCTCAAGTTTCAAGGATCCAATTAATGCCTTAAAGTCTTTTGTTTTTTCGGTAAGACTAGATAAGTCGTTCAATACCAAGATTGACTTATTTTTTGCCTGAACAGAAAATGCAGATTTTCTTGCTAATCTTTTAAGCTTCACGTTAAGTTTGAAGTGATAGTTTCTTGGTCTAGGACCGAATATTCTACCTCCACCAACTCTCGTTCCAGACTTAATATTACCAGCTCTTGCTCCACCAGTACCTTTTTGCTTTTTAATCTTTTTCGTAGATCCAGCAATTTCACTTCTTTCTTTCGCCTTGTGTGTGCCTTGTCTTTTATTCGCTAGATGTTGTTTAACATCTAAATAAATAGCATGATCATTAGGCTCTATTCCAAAAACATCTTTAGATAGATTTACTGACTTGTCAGTAGCAGAACCTTTCGCGTCGTATATTTTTAGTTTCATTACTTTACAATTGTTAGGGTTGAACCATTGGCTCCTGGAACAGAACCTTTAACTATAAGAATGTTTTTGTCAGTGATAACTTTCAATACCTGAAGGTTTTCGGCAGTAACTCTTTTGTTACCCATTTGACCGGCCATTCGCATTCCTTTGAAAACTTTAGCAGGGTAGGAGGCTGCACCGATCGAACCTGGGGCTCTCAGTCTATTGTGCTGACCGTGCGTTGCCTGTCCAACACCGGCGAAATTGTGTCTCTTCACAACTCCTTGGAAACCTTTACCTTTTGAAGTTCCTGCGATATCGACAAATTCCCCTTCAGAGAAAATATCCACATTCACTGTATCTCCCAAATTTAAATCCTCAAAGTTTGAGAATTCAGCAAGTGCTGATTTTGGTGATGTTTTGGCTTTCTTAAAATGTCCCTGCATTGCGTTTGGCGTATTTTTTTCTTTTTTACTTCCAAACCCAAGCTGAACAGCTTCGTAACCATCTCTGTCTTGTGTCTTCACCTGAGTGACAACACAAGGACCAGCTTCTATCATCGTGCATGGTAATGCCTTACCCTCGGCACTGTAGATGCTAGTCATTCCGATTTTTCGTCCAATTATTCCTGGCATGTTTTTATTTTTTACTTATTAAACTTTAATTTCTACATCAACTCCACTAGGTAATTCTAATTTCATTAAGGCGTCAACCGTTTTTGAAGAACTACTGTAGATATCCATCAATCTTTTATAAGCGCACAACTCAAATTGTTCTCTTGCTTTTTTATTGACGTGTGGAGATTTCAATACTGTGTAAATTCTTTTGTGTGTTGGAAGTGGAATAGGACCACTAACTACAGCACCTGTAGATTTTACTGTTTTTACGATTTTCTCAGCTGACTTATCAACTAAGTTGTGATCGTAAGACTTTAATTTAATTCGAATTTTTTGACTCATTTTCTTCTTCTTAAATATTATGCAACAACTTTCCCGTTGGCTTTATCAATAACATCTTGTGCAACATTCTTAGGTGCCTCAGAGTAATGTGAAAATTCCATTGAGGAAGTCGCTCTACCTGAAGTGATTGTTCTTAATTGTGTTACATATCCAAACATTTCAGATAATGGCACATCTGCTTTTAAGACTTTTGCACCGTTCTTATCGTCCATTCCTTTCATCATCCCTCTTCTTCTATTAAGGTCACCAACAACGTCCCCCATATTTTCTTCAGGAGTAACAATTTCGATTTTCATAATAGGTTCCAAAAGTATTGGTGAACATGACTTCATTGCATCTCTGTATGCCATTTTAGCGGCTAGTTCAAAGGACAACTGATCTGAATCGACCGCGTGAAATGAACCATCAATTAATGCAACCTTCATCGCCTCTACAGGGAATCCAGCAAGAACACCTGTTTTCATAGATTCTTTGAATCCTTTTTCAACCGAAGGAATAAATTCTTTTGGAATATTTCCACCTTTAATTTTATTTACAAATTCTAATCCTGTTTTCTCTGGATCCGTTTGAGGTTCAATTTTCACAAGGATATCAGCGAACTTACCGCGACCACCACTTTGTTTCTTGTATACTTCTCTGTGGTCTGCTGTCCCAGTAATATCTTCGCGATACGTAACTTGTGGAGCACCTTGATTCACTTCAACTTTAAATTCTCGTTTCAATCGATCAATAATAATCTCTAGGTGAAGCTCACCCATTCCTGAAATGATCGTTTGTCCAGATTCCTCATCCGTTTTTACTTGGAAAGTAGGATCTTCTTCTGCAAGCTTTTGAAGACCAACAGATAAACGGTCGGTATCCGCTTGAGTTTTAGGTTCAATAGCAACACCAATAACTGGGTCTGGAAAATCCATTGATTCTAAGATGATGTGTGCATTTTCTGCACACAAAGTATCACCTGTTTTGATATCCTTAAATCCAACAACTGCTCCAATATCACCAGCACCAAGTTCTTTCACTTGTTTTTGCTCTTTGGCATGCATTTGAAAAATTCTAGAGATTCTTTCTTTATTGTTTGAGCGTGTATTGTACACATACGAACCGGCGTCTAATTTCCCTGAGTAAGCTCTAACGAAGCAAAGGCGACCCACGAAAGGATCTGTTGCAATTTTAAAAGCAAGTGCAGAAAAAGGTTCATCAACAGATGGTCGGCGCGTAACTTCCTCATCAGTTTTAGGGTTGATACCTTTAATACCATCAATATCAAGAGGTGAAGGTAAAATTTCCATAACCATATCAAGCATTGCTTGAACTCCTTTATTTTTGAAGGCCGAACCACACATCATTGGAACTACTTTACCTGAAATTGTAGCTTCTCTTAATGCATCAAGGATTTCTCTTTCTGTAAGTGAGTTTTCATCTTCGAAATACTTTTCCATAAGTGTATCGTCGAATTCAGCAACCGCTTCTAGTAATTCCCCTCTCAACGTTCTTGCCTCATCAATAATATCTTCTGGAATCTCAATTTCTTTAAAGGTCATACCCATATCTTCCTCATTCCAAACGATTCCTTTGAAATTGATAAGGTCAACAACACCTTTAAAGTCATCTTCAGCACCAATGTTAATTTGCAGCGGTAACGCATGACTACCCAACATTTCTTTAACCTGCTTACACACGTTCAAGAAATCTGCACCCTGACGGTCCATTTTATTAACGAAACCAATTCTTGGAACATTGTAGTTATTTGCTAGTCTCCAGTTTGTTTCTGATTGTGGCTCAACACCATCAACAGCAGAAAATAGAAATACTAAACCATCTAAAACACGAAGTGATCTGTTTACCTCAACGGTAAAATCAACGTGTCCCGGTGTATCAATGATGTTCATGTGGTACTCCTGACCTCTATAATCCCAGTTAAGCGTTGTAGCTGCAGAAGTAATCGTAATACCTCTTTCTTGCTCCTGCTCCATCCAATCCATAGTAGCCGCACCATCGTGAACTTCACCAATTTTATGACTTACCCCGCCATAGTAAAGGATTCTTTCGGTTGTCGTGGTCTTTCCAGCATCAATGTGGGCTGCAATACCAATATTTCTCGTGTATTTAAGATCTCTAGCCATGGTTTAAAATCTAAAGTGTGAAAATGCTTTATTTGCTTCTGCCATTCTTAATGTGTCTTCCTTCTTTTTGAAAGCAGCACCCTCTTCTTTCGCAGCAGCTATGATTTCAGCAGCTAATTTTTGGGCCATGGTTTTTTCATTTCTTTTCCTCGCATAGCCTATAAGCCATTTCATAGCTAAGGATGCTTTTCTACCTTCGCGCACAGGTGTAGGGATTTGAAAGGTTGCCCCTCCGACTCTTCTACTTCTTACCTCAACACTAGGTGTGATATTTTCGATTGCTTTCTTCCATACGTCCAAACCTTCTTGGTCGTCTGTTTTTTCGTTTACCATATCAATGGCATCATAAAAAATTCTGAATGCTAAGCTTTTCTTTCCAGAGAACATGAGGTTGTTTACAAATTTTGTAACGACAACTTCGTTGAACTTTGGATCTGGTAGAATCGCAATTTTTTTGGCCTTTCTTCTTCTCATTATATTAAATAATAAAGGTTAATGATTTATTACTTCTTTGGACGTTTCGTTCCGTATTTAGATCTTCTTTGAGTTCTTCCCTGAACACCCGCTGTATCTTCAGCACCGCGAACGATGTGATAACGAACTCCAGGAAGATCTTTAACTCTTCCACCTCTTACTAATACCAGGGAATGTTCTTGAAGGTTGTGACCTTCGCCTCCGATGTAAGCGTTAACTTCTTTACCGTTCGTAAGGCGAACTCTTGCTACTTTCCGCATCGCTGAATTTGGCTTCTTAGGTGTGGTCGTATAAACTCTCACACATACACCTTTACGCTGCGGACATGAATCAAGCGCAGCAGATTTAGATTTCTTAACTACCGCAGTTCTTCCTTTGCGAACTAATTGTTGTATAGTTGGCATAAAATACTCTTAATTGTAAATAAAATAAATTACCTCAAACGCACTTTGAGGGGTGCAAAGTTACCTAATTTTATTTATTACACAAGGGTATTGTAAAAAAAAAATGATTTTTTTCTATAGATTGTTTACGAGAGCTATGAATCAGGACGTTAGGCAAGAGATTACGAGTAAAGAACGTGTTTAATAGCTGCAATTACTTTTTCTTTGCTAGGAAGGGCTTCTTCTATTAGTGTCGGTGAAAAAGCAAAAGGAGTGTCTGTTTGGGTTACTCTTAAAACAGGAGCGTCTAGGTGATCAAATGCATATCTTTGAACGTGATATGCGATTTCTGAAGAAATCGACGCAAGAGGCCACGATTCTTCAACCACAACGCATCTGTTTGTTTTTTTTATGGATTCCACGATTGTCCCATAGTCAATAGGTCGAATCGTTCGTAAATCAATGATTTCAAGTTCAATATTTTCTTTCGCTAATATTTCTGCAACTTCTTCAGCAATTTTTATAATTTTTCCAAATGAAACTATTGTGACATGCTGTCCTTTTCGTTTAATATTCGCAGTTCCAATAGGGATAAGATACTCCCCTTCAGGAACCTCGCCTTTGTCACCGTACATCTTTTCTGACTCTAGAAAGACAACTGGGTCTTCATCACGAATTGCGGACTTTAAAAGACCTTTCGCATCCGCGGGATTAGATGGGGTAATTACTTTTAGCCCTGGTACATGTGCATAAAATGCTTCAAAACTCTGTGAATGCGTCGCGGCAAGCTGACCTGCCGTCCCGTTTCCACCTCTAAAAACTATAGGACAGTGGTACTGACCTCCTGACATTTGTAACATTTTAGCAGCACTATTGATAATTTGATCTGCAGCCAAAATGGCAAAATTCCAAGTCATAAATTCTACAATAGGTTTTAGTCCATTCATAGAGGCACCAACAGCTATACCTGCAAATCCTAATTCCGCGATTGGTGTATCTATAACGCGTTTAGGCCCAAATTCATCGAGCATACCTTGAGAAACTTTGTAGGCACCATTGTATTCTGCTACCTCTTCCCCTAAAAGGAAAACGCTTTCATCTTTGCGCATCTCTTCGGACATTGCTTCTCTTAAAGCCTCTCTATATTGTAATGTTTTCATTCGATTTGATTTAGGGGTACAAAAATATAAAACAGAATTGTATTTAAGCCACCTTAAGCTTAGCCAATTTTGATTTATTGAATTTTCCTTGAGCGTAAGATTCAGTTACTTTCAATGATTTTGCTTTTGAAGAGGGTAAATCAAACATAGCATCCGTTAAAATTGCCTCACAAATTGACCTTAAACCTCTTGCGCCAAGTTTATATTCTATCGCTTTTGAAACAATAAAGTCTAGTGCTTTTTGCTCAAAACTTAGCTTTATATCATCAATTTGAAAAATTCTTTCGTATTGTTTGATAAGTGCATTTTTAGGTTCGGTTAGAATTCTTTTTAAAGCAAATGGATCCAGAGGCTCGAGGTATGTTAGTACGGGGAACCTTCCAATTAATTCCGGAATCAATCCATAACTTTTGATATCCGTCGCGTTAATGTATTGAAGTAATGTCTCTGAATCAATATCCGGTTCTTCAGATGAAGAAAAACCAATTGTTTGCCTATTTACGCGTTGCGCTATTAACTTTTCAATACCATCAAATGCTCCACCGCAGATAAATAAAATATTTTTGGTATTCACTTGAATCATTTTTTGTTCTGGATGTTTTCTTCCTCCCTGAGGCGGAACATTCACCTCTGAACCTTCAAGTAACTTTAGTAAGGCCTGCTGCACGCCCTCACCCGAAACATCACGCGTGATTGAAGGATTGTCATCCTTCCGAGCAATCTTATCGATTTCATCGATAAATACGATGCCTTTTTGTGCTGCCTCAACGTCGTAGTCAGCGACTTGTAATAGTCGCGACAATACGCTTTCTACATCTTCCCCAACGTAACCGGCTTGAGTAAGTACTGTTGCATCTGCAATGCAGAATGGTACATTAAGTAGTTTGGCTATGGTTTTCGCGAGTAGTGTTTTTCCCGTACCAGTTCGGCCAACGAGGACGACATTTGACTTTTCAATTTCGACGTCATGACCATCTTCAGCGTTAAGTCTTTTGTAATGGTTATATACCGCTACTGATAAAACTTTTTTTGCTGCTTCTTGGCCAATTACGTACTCATCCAAAGCCTCTTTTATTTCTTTTGGAACCTTAACTGAGAGTTTTGATCTCGTTTTATTTTCTTTATCAGTGGTAGCAGAAAACTCTTCAGCTACTATTTGATTCGCTTGTTTTGCGCAGCTTTCACAAATGTGACCTGTTACACCAGCAATTAAAATTTGAACTTCTTCGCGCGGAAGACCACAAAATGAACACGATGTTTTTTTAGAAGTCATTTATTTTGGATTACGAAGAAGGATTTCATCTACCATTCCATATTCTTTAGCTTCCGGAGCCGTCATCCAATAATCACGGTCTGAATCTTCCCAGACTTTATCATAGGTTTGTTTTGAGTGCGTGGCAATAATATCGTAAAGCTCTTTTTTAAGCTTTTGAATTTCCCGTGCAGTAATTTCAATGTCACTAGCTTGACCTTGCGCACCACCTAATGGTTGGTGAATCATAACTCTTGAGTGTTTTAATGCACTCCGTTTACCGTCTGCTCCAGCACACAAAAGCACCGCCCCCATGGATGCCGCCATACCTGTGCATATCGTAGCAACATCAGGTCTTATATACTGCATAGTGTCATAAATCCCAAGACCTGCATAAACAGAGCCTCCAGGAGAATTTAAGTAAATTTGAATATCTTTTTTTGCATCAACAGACTCTAAAAAGAGCAGTTGTGCATTGATAATATTTGCGACTTGATCATTGATGCCAGTTCCCAAGAAAATAATTCTGTCCATCATTAGTCTCGAAAAGACATCCATTTGAGTCATGTTCAAAGACCGTTCCTCTATAATATATGGTGTTACTGAAGATTCAATATAATGATCAACAAAAGTACTATTGATACCCATATGCTTCGTGGCATACTTTCTAAATTCTGTTCCTTCTCTCATTTCTTTATTTGTAATATGTTCGGCTAAAATAATCAATCTCTGTTGAATTAGAAGCTATTTTTCTAATTTTAAGAGGTGATACAACCAAATGATATATCAAACAAGCGAATAGGCTTTTCAGTTCTAAATTGGGGCTTTGGCCATGTGTCGAGATGTATCCCGATTATGATAAACCTGATACAGCAAAAAAACGAATTAATCATTTTTTGTAATACAAATCAAAAAGACCTTCTTCGGCAGTACTTAAATAATGTTCATTATGTAAATCATGAAGGATATCCATTCAATTTTAAAGGAAAAGGTAATTTT
>JAQXCN010000012.1 GCA_029251865.1 Crocinitomicaceae bacterium
TTCGCTAGGATTTTAACAAGCTCGTTCCATGTATTTTTAAGCAACATATTATTCTTCTATCATTTTAATAAAATAATCCTCAAGCTTTCTTTTTTGCTCGACACTGTATATGCGAAGGTTGTTTTTAACAAAACATTCCACAACGTCGGCAATTCGCATTTTTTCGATTTCAAATGTCAACTCATCTTCTGTAAAATTTAATTTACGAATATCCCCAAAATCCTTGGCTAACAATTTTTCGCCCCTTCCGGTATCATCTAATTGAAATTTCACTACCATATTAGAGGAGTTCAAGAGTTCATTTACACTACCTTCTATAATGGTTTTTCCTTTGTTTATGATTACCATTCGATTCGCAATCAATTCAATTTCCGCGAGCTGATGGGAGGAAAGAATAACCGTCTTCCCTTGCTCTTTACTCAATTTTAAAATCAAGTTTCTTATATCGACAATTCCCTGAGGATCAAGACCCGTTGTTGGCTCATCAAGTATTATTAATTCTGGGTTATGCATTAAGGCTTGGGCTATACCAAGACGCTGCTTCATACCATGGGAAAAAGTTCTAAACTTGTGCTTCTCTCGTCCTTGGAGACCGACGAATTCTAAAATATCGTAAAGCTCAGATTTTGAAACTGAACTACCAGAAATTCGTGCTAATAATTCGAGATTTTTAAATGCTGAAAGATATTTATAAAAATCTGGCTTTTCGATTATAGAGCCAATTTTAGAAAGAACGTTAGAGCGATTACGCTGTAAGTCCTGATCAAATAATTTTATTTGTCCGGCATCTGCTTGAATTAACGAAAGCATGCATCTTAAAGACGTGCTTTTCCCGGCACCATTCGGGCCTAAAAAACCGAATACATCATTTTTTTGAACGGTAAAAGACACATCCTTAACGGCCTCAAACCCTTTGAAACTTTTCTTTAGATTTTTAACGGATACCACGTTTCCACTCATAACAATTAAACACTGCACTTTACAAAAAGTTTACAGCGAATGAACCAATTTTTAAATCAGGTGTACAGAGATCAAAAATAAGACATGAAAAACACTCTTTTTATAACTTTTATGGTTGCCTTAACCTTCTCTAGCTTAGGAAACCAAACAACGGTTGAACAAATCCGTAAAGCCAAACTTAAAGAAGCAATTGTATACACATCAGGAGTTCAATTACGCTCATCTTTGAGTTACAATGCTGTAAAAGGCATCAATGAAATAATAATAGAAGGAATTAGCCCTTCAATTGACCCACAAACCATTCAAGTGAGCGCGACAGGAAATGTTGTAATTCTAGATAGTAAATACAGCCTTTTCTATCCAAAAGCAATTGTGAAGGATGTAAGTTCAGAATCAAGTAGAATTAAACGTTCAATACGGCTTTTAAATGACTCAATTGAATCTATGGGCTTTGACATTAGAGATTTAAAAGAACAAACTTCGGTTTATCAGCAAGCGCAAAACATGCTGAGAAATAATGGTGTTATGAAGAATCAAGGAAAAGTAAGTGATTCTCTTGAACTACTTCAAGAAGCGATAGAATTATACACTTCAAAAATGAGCGCTTTAAATAAAAAACTTATCAGCATTAGCAAAGCGACAAAATTTTCAGAGAAAAAGTTAGCAAAAATGAATAAAAGGCTCAATCACTTACGTAACAGATTGAGTAACCTTGGACAGACAAAATCTAATACAACCCCCATACCGAGAGTCACAGTCTCATTAATTTCTGAAGGAAATGTAAGTGGGAAAATCAACTTTTCTTATTTATCTGCAAATGCTGGATGGTCGCCTTTATATGATATAAGAAGCGAATCCGCTGAAGGAAAGATTTTCATGAACTACAAAGCCCAAGTCTATCAAAACACAGAATTGGAATGGAAAAATATTAAACTAAGAATTTCTACAAACAACCCGTATGCGAACAAAACAAAACCAGAGCTTAACCCTTGGTACATAAACTACGTTAATTATAGGAGTCAGTTGTCAGTGTCGAGAAACGACAATTATAATATGAAGAGTTCTCCACAAGAAGCTATTACAAATAGAGGTTATGCATTAGAATCAATACAGGAAGATGAAATTGCTTTAGATGCAGATCAATTCACAAAAGTTGTTCAGCAGCTCATTGCAGCAGAATTTAAAATAAATTTACCCTACTCAATTGCTTCAAATGGTCAAAAGCACATGGTTTTGGTCCAAAAATCAGAATTAGAAACCAATTTCAAGTATTATGCAGTGCCTAAAATGGATCAATCCGTTTATCTTGTTGCAGAAATGCTTAAGGTGGATGAATTACAACTGATTCCATCGAAAGCAAATATATTTTTCGATGGCTCATACATTGGAGAAACCTACATTGATCCTACAAAAATGAATGATACTTTATATCTCTCCCTTGGTAAGGACCCTAACATATCCATAAGCAGAAAACTATTGTCATCTAGGTGTAAAGAAAAAACAATAGGTGATAAAATCGAAAAGCTACAAGCCTATTCTATTGAAATTAAAAACATGAAGTCAAGTCAAATTGAGGTTGTAATACAAGATCAAATTCCAATCACAACAAATTCAGATATTGTTATCGACAAAATTAATGTCGGAAAAGGAAAACTTAAAGAACGAACAGGACTCATAGAATGGAAAGTGAAACTTAATCCAAAGGATAAAAAAACCTTCGACTTTGATTACCGAATAAAATTTGATAAATCCAAACAAATAAACATTTAACCAAAAGCCCGAGAGGGCTTTTTCTATTTAAAATACTTTCTGCTGAAAAACAAAAAGCTTTTCTAACTTTGCGCTCAAATTGAACATAATGTTTTAAGGGTATGTTTGTTTTATGTAAAAGTTCATTAAACTGACTTTGAACTCGTTAAATCAATATATCTGGAGACGCAAACTTAAAATAATGAGTAAAAAACACGATTTCAAGCCAGAGAGTTTAATGATGTCTCACGGTTACAAGCCTGAGCTTTCTGAAGGATCCATTAAATCTCCAATTTTTCAAACGTCAACCTTTGTTTTTAAAAATGCACAAGAAGGAAAAGCATTTTTTGAGGTAGCTTATGGCCTGAGAGAAAAAGAGGAAACGGAAGAGGTTGGACTTATTTACAGCAGAATTAATAATCCGGATCTTGAAATTCTTGAAACAAGATTAAAACTTTGGGATAAAGCGGATGACTGTGCCGTATTTGAAAGTGGAATGGCAGCGATATCTACTGTGCTACTAGAGTTTTTAACTCCAGGAGATGTACTACTTTATAGTTCACCGCTTTATGGTGGGACAGACCATTTTATCAACGATTTCTTAAAGAAAATAGGAATACATACCATCTCTTTCACCCCGAATGATACACAAGAAGATATTGTCAAAAGGTTAAAGAATTCAGGGATGGCAAACAAGCTCGCTATGATCTATATCGAAACCCCAGCAAATCCCACGAATGCTTTGATTGATATGGAAATGTGTAACGAAATTGCGTCGCGTTATTCGTCAAATGACAAAAAGGTTTTACTCACTGTTGACAACACCTACATGGGGCCATTATGGCAGCACCCTTTAGAGCACGGTGCTGATCTTGTATTATATTCGGCAACCAAATACATCGGAGGACATAGTGATCTCATTGCAGGTGCATGCTGCGGAAATCAAGATGTAATAAATCGTGTCAAAATTCTCAGAACTTTTCTCGGTAATATGGCAGCACCGCATACGGGATGGCTTTTAATGAGAAGCCTCGAAACACTAAAGATAAGAATGGAGCAACAAGCTGAAAACGCCCAACACGTTGCTAAATTTTTGAACGAACATGAAAAAGTAGAAAAGGTTTATTACTTGGGTTTAATTCCCGAAGGCACAGATGAGTACAAAGTATACAAAAGGCAATACACCTCTCCGGGGGCTATGTTATCATTTGATGTTAAAGGCACTGAAAAGGAAGCTTTCGCGTTTATTGATAATTTAAAATTGATCAAACTAGCTGTCAGCCTTGGTGGCACAGAGTCATTAGTTGAGCACCCAGCGACTATGACTCATGCCGGTGTTGCACCTGACTTTAGAGAAGAACTTAGCATAACAGAAAAACTAGTTAGATTATCTATAGGTGTAGAAAACCATGAGGATCTAATCTGGGATATTGAGCAAGCATTAGTAAAAGTTTAATTATGAAAATTTATACAAAAAAGGGTGATAAAGGTGAAACAGGACTCATTGGAGGAACACGTGTTTCTAAAAATGATTTGCGAATTAATGCCTACGGAACGGTGGATGAATTAAATGCACATATTGGACTCCTTAGGGATAGTTTAACGACAAAAGAAATTCAAGAACAACTTTTAGAGATACAAGACAGACTTTTTACCGCTGGCTCACTTCTTGCTGTTGGTGATAAAGGAACTTCAATGAAACTCCCTGAGTTAGTTACTGAAAATATTACTCTGCTCGAGACATGGATTGATAGTATGGATCAATCTTTACCGGAAATGAAAACATTTATACTCCCTGGTGGACATAAGACCGTTTCTAAATGTCATATTGCCAGAACTGTTTGCAGACGCGCTGAGCGTATTATTGTAGAACTCTCAAGCCATGTTACTATCGACTCTATTATTCTTTCTTATTTTAATCGTCTCAGTGATTATCTATTTACATTGAGCCGGAAGCTTTCACTTGATCTAAATGCTGACGAGTCACCGTGGATTCCTAAATCTTAAGGTTATTTTTCACAAAAATCATTTTTTTCTTGGATAGTTTGAAATAAAGTTTACTTTTGCCGAATAACAAAAAGTAACATCAATGTACTGGACATTAGAATTAGCTTCCTATTTAGAAGATGCCCCCTGGCCCGCCTCAAAAGATGAACTTATCGACTTTGCGATAAGAACTGGTGCACCAATGGAGGTAGCAGAAAATCTTCAAGATTTAGAAGACGAGGGTGAAATCTACGAAAGTATCGAGGAGATTTGGCCTGACTACCCTTCCAGAGAGGACTTCCTATTTAACGAGGACGAATACTAAGGATTTATTACCTTAGGTTCCTTGATATGAATTTTCTAGGACACTTATATTTTTCAGATAACAATTCAGAATTGATGATTGCAAATCTCTTTGGAGATTTTTGTAAGGGAAAACAGTTCTTGGACTATCCGGCGCCTATAAAAAATGGCGTTCTTTTGCATCGTTCCATTGATCATTACATTGACAATCATATAAATGTCAAAGAAGTTCGCTCAAAACTCTATGATACATTACCTAAAGTAGCTGGAATTGCAATAGACCTCTACTTCGATCACCTACTCTCAAAACACTGGGATACATACCACCCCATTCCATACATGCAATATCTGGAAGCTTTTTATAAATTTGAAAGTAATTACATAGATAAATACCCTAAAGAATTTCAATGGTTCTTAGGTAAAATAAAAGAGCATAAATGGCTAAACTATTACCCAACATCTTATGGGTTAGAGAAGTCCTGTCAGGGTGTTGCCAAAAGAATATCTTTTCAAAATCAATTAGGTAATGCGCCTGAACTAATGGAACCTTTTAAAGAGGACCTCTTTGATGCGTTTCAAAACTATATGACTGATGCGATAACTTATTTTAATTTAACTCCAAACCCTTCAAAGGTATCGATTTAGAGCCTTTCCATATGTTGGATAATAAGCTTTGTAACATTAACTCGTTGTTAACTTTTAATAAAGTTTGTCAAAATTGAAATAGTAAGTGTAACTTTGACACTAAACAAAATAGCATTTATGGCTAAAAAGCAAAAACATACCGAACAGTTTCAAAATTTTAATATTGTAGTTTTTGGAGGGACAGGTGATCTTGCCCTGAGAAAAATATACCCTGCACTTTACCATAGATATATTGATGGACAACTCAATTGTAAGTATAATATTATAGCAATTACACGCAAAACCGATCAAGAACAAACATTTAGATCTCAAGTTAGACTCTTTCTCGAAAAGAATCTCGAAAGCTCAAAGACAAATAAGAGTGAAATAGAGGCCTTTATGACTAATATTCATCTTACCGTAGCAAAAGAACCTTCTGTGGAAGGATACAAGTCACTCAAAACGTTTTTAAACAAGCATAAGGATTTTCAAAACATTTACTATTTCTCAACACCATCTAGTGCATTTGGTCCAATTTCAAAGGCCTTAAAAGCATCAGATTTAGCGGGCAAAAACAGCAAAGTAGTTCTTGAAAAACCTTTGGGACACAGTCTAGAATCTTCGATATCAATCAATGATGAAATTACTCAAACTTTTGAAGAATCGCAGATTTATAGAATTGATCATTACCTCGGTAAAGAGACTGTTCAGAATTTAATGGTCCTCCGCTTTGCAAATAATCTTTTTGAAAGAGCTTGGGATGCTGAACATATTGACAGTATTCAAATTACCGTGGCAGAAAGTCTCGGCGTTGAAAAAAGAGCGGGTTACTACGACCAAAGTGGTGCATTACTGGACATGGTTCAAAACCATTTGTTACAACTAGTATGCCTTGTAGCCATGGAGCCACCTTTTGCTTTAAACGCAAACGAAGTCAGAAATGAAAAGCTGAAAATATTAAGATCTCTTCGCCCCTTCACAAAGGATTCGATTCGCACCGAAAGTATCAAAGGACAGTATACAAGAGGGAATATTGAGGGCAGTAAAGTAAGCTCATACTTGGAAGATATTGAAAAATACGAATCCAAGACTGAAACATTTGTTGCGCTAAAAACATTTGTAGACAATTGGAGATGGAAAAATGTACCCTTTTATCTAAGGACTGGTAAAAGAATGAAAAAAAGGTACTCTGAAATTGTTATTAATTTTAAACAAGTAAAACATAATATTTTTCCATCTAAAGAAAAAATCAATAACAATAAGCTTATTATTCGTCTTCAGCCTGAAGAAAGAATTGAACTTATTCAAATGACAAAAATCCCGGGACCTGGAGGTTATCGATATAAACCAACAGCGTTGAAACTCGATTATATGGATACATTCGAAGAGCGCTTCCCAGAGGCCTACGAAAGATTGATTATCGATGTGATTCGAGGAAATCAAACCTTGTTTATGAGCCAAGATGAACTAGTCGCCGCATGGACGTGGATTGAAACAATAACAAATAGTTGGAAAAACACCAATAGCAAAAACGTACTATATGCTGCTGGAACATGGGGCCCAGGAGACGAAATACTTAATAATGACGAATCTTGGGTAACTAAAACTTGGAAGAATAAATGATTCACTTTAAAGAAATGTCTGATTTAGAGCCTGAAATGTGTCAAAACATTTCGTTTATTTTAGCCCACGCAATAAAGACAAAGGGCCATGCCACACTTCTACTTTCGGGAGGCGGAACACCAAAAGGTCTATATCATTTATTGTCTCTTCAGAAAATTGAATGGAATAAAATTGAAATTGGCTTGGTTGATGAACGCTTTGTCGCTTCAAATTCACCCTACTCGAATGCAAAAATGATTAAGGATATCTTAATTCAAAATGAAGCTAAAAACGCAAAACTTTCTGAAATGGTTTTAAATATCGAGGATTATGAAACCAACTGCGAGCGCGTTAATGAAGAATATAAAAAATTTAAGTGTGCCGATGTTGTAATATTGGGTATGGGGGGCGATGGTCATACTGCTTCTATATTTCCAAACGATATTAAATCTGATCAATGCCTATTGGATAAAAGTCCAGCTATACGAAACACAACAGCCCCTGTATATCCTGAGCATCGAATTACGCTTAATAGGCCGTTTATTCAAAGTGCAGAAAATACATTTTTATTATTTTCAGGCGCATCAAAAAAATCAATTTTTGAAAAAGCTGCAAACGCCCCGTTTCCGATACAACATTTTAAAGAATACTTAACAGCAATTTACTATGCTGAAAAATAACCAACTATGCACGAAACTATTGTTAAAATAACCAATCGAATTATTGAAAGAAGTAAGGAGACAAGATTACGCTACCTTGAAGATGTCAATAATATGTTTGAGGAAGGAGTTTACCGGTCAACGTTAAGTTGTGGTAATCTTGCGCATTCCTTTGCTGGCTGCGGACCTTCTGACAAATCTGAACTTACGGGAAACTCAACAAAGAACCTTGGCCTAGTTACTGCATATAACGATATGTTATCTGCCCATCGTGTTTATGAGAACTATCCTGAAGAGCTTAGAATATATGCGAGAAAAAATAATGCAGTTTTACAGGTGGCGGGAGGTGTTCCTGCGATGTGCGATGGCGTTACTCAAGGTAAGGATGGAATGGAATTATCATTGTTTTCAAGAGACGTTATTGCGTTAAGTACATCAATTGGGCTGTCTCATAATGTATTTGATGCTGTATTAAGTCTTGGGATTTGTGATAAAATTGTCCCAGGTTTAATGATGGGCTGTTTAAATTATGGACACCTGCCTGTTGTATTTGTCCCGGGGGGACCAATGCCAACCGGAATCAGCAATGAAGAAAAAGCAAAAATAAGACAAGACTTTGCAGAAGGTAAAATAGACCGTGAAGCTCTTTTAAAGGGAGAATCTGATTCCTATCACTCTCCTGGTACTTGCACCTTTTACGGAACCGCCAATAGTAATCAAATGCTTATGGAAATCATGGGAATGCAGTTACCTGGTTCAAGTTTCGTTAATCCAGACACAACGCACAGAAGACTTTTAAATGAAAAAGCGGTTGAAGTTGCAACGCATAATGCAAGCTTAGGCTTGGAACGCTCAATATCACGAATTATCGACGAAAAATCAATCGTAAACGCAATTATTGGTCTTTTAGCTACAGGAGGCTCAACAAACCATACTATCCACTTGATAGCAATTGCAAAAGCAGCAGGCATAATAATCAATTGGGAAGACATGTCTGACCTTTCTGACAACATACCCTTAATCACAAGAATGTATCCCAATGGAGCAGCTGATGTAAACCACTTCCATGCTGCGGGAGGAATGAGTTTTGTTATTAAAACCTTACTTCATGAGGGATTACTTCACGATGACGTTATGACTATCCTTGGTAAAGGTCTATCTAAATTCGGTATGGAGTCTAAAATTAGCAATGGAAAAATTGAATTTGTAAATGGAACGGATGATTCTTTGAACTTATCCGTTGTCCGACCCGCAAGTGAGCCCTTTTCGAAGGATGGTGGAATTAAAATATTGAAAGGTAACATTGGGAGATCCGTTATCAAAACGGCGGCAGTTCAAAAGGAAAATAGAGTTGTAGAGGCACCTGCTATTGTTTTCAACGAACAAGAGGACCTAATAAATGCATTCAAGAACAATGAACTAAATAAAGACTTTATTGCTGTAGTTCCATTTCAAGGACCAAAACAAAACGGGATGCCCGAACTGCACAACTTAACGCCTTCTCTAACCATTCTTCAAAAAAGAGGCTTTCAAATAGGTTTAGTAACAGACGGAAGAATGTCCGGAGCCTCAGGAAAAGTACCCGCCGCAATACACCTCACCCCTGAAGCTCTGGATGGAGGATTGATTTCTAAAATTGAAACTGGTGATATCCTAAAGCTTGATGCTGAAAATGGCACCCTTAATATCCTGAACTTAAAAGAAGTTCAACAGAGAGCAGAAAAGAAAATAACGAGAAAGAATACGACGTCACTTGGAAGGGGCTTATTCACAAATGCACGTAAAACAGTTTCCTCAAGCGAACAAGGCGCAAGCTTTATACTTGATTAAACAAAAGCACTTCCGATGTAAACTAAGTAAATCCCTAACAAAATAGCACCCTCTAATCTGCCTAGCCTTTTACTCACGAGCAAAAACAATCCTGTTAATAAAGTTACGCCGAGCATAACTGGAAGGTCAATTGAAATAAGAAAGGCATCCGCTTGCAAAGGATTAACAATACTCGTAATACCTAAAACAGCGAAAATATTGAAAACGTTGCTGCCAATTAAATTACCTATAGATATACTCGACTGACCTTTTAAAATTGCAATAATAGAGGTCACAAGTTCAGGAAGTGATGTGCCTAAAGCTACAACAGAAATACCAATTATAAACTCGGAGATACCAAAAGATTTAGCGATAGTTACCGCATTATTAACGAGGAGTTCTGATCCATAATAAAGACCAGCTGCACCTAAAATCAAATAAAGAGGAATGAGTTTTGGTTTTAATTTATTTTCGATTTCTTCTTCAGTAAAACTAGAATCGCGATAACGGATAGAAAGTGTTAGAAAAAAAAGTAATCCTGAAATGAAAAACCAACCATCAATTTGATCTAATAACTGGTCCTGTGAAAAACCATAAAACATAAGCGACGCAATAAGCATAACAAACCAAGAAAGCCTTAGTTTCTTCGGGTCTATCTCAATAGGGCGTATCAAAGCCGTTAAACCGAGAACAAGCGCCAAATTAGCAACATTTGACCCTATAATATTGCCAATTGCAATCCCCGTACTCCCTTGGGTTGCTGCTTTTAAACTCACCAACAACTCAGGTGCTGAAGTCCCAAATGACACAACCGTTACACCAATTAAAAAAGGTGAGACTTTTAATTTAGTCGCCAATGAAGCTGCACTTTTAACTAAAAAATCACCTCCTACCAACAGCAACAAAATGCCAAGAAGAAGTAATAAGTACACCATAAAAGACTAAATTATTTTAATACGCGTCAAAATTAGTTTACTTCGCTTGTAAAAGTTCGTCTCCACTCTGAGAAACTGCCGACTTATCAAGACGTAATTTTGTTTTTTCACTTTCGATAAGCACAGTGGCATCTGTAACTTCAAGAACCTTACCGTGAATACCCCCGATACTTACAATATGATCTCCCTTTGCAAGACCATCCCTGAATTTCTTTAATTCCTTTTGCTTCTTCATCTGTGGACGAATCATAAAGAAATAAAAGACAAAGAACATTAATCCTATAAAAAGTATATTCGTCAAACTACCATCACCCATAATCAAAAAATTTAATCGTTATTTTATTTTCGCTTTTATATTCAGCGTTACTCTATTTGGCTCTGTATTAGCCATTACTGTTACGTATTTAGAAATTTCAGAATTAACTCTGAATTTTTCAGTGTCCACCTTTGCTGTTATTACTCCCTTTTCACCAGGCATTATTGGAGCCTCAGGCTTTTCTGCGACCGTGCATGAACAAGACCCTTTAATCTCTCCAAAGACAAGAGGATAATCGCCGGTGTTTTCTATATTGAAAACGGCTTCAATCACTTCCCCTTTAACGCGTGTTCCTGCATCATAGAGTTTATCGATATTCATCGTAGTCTTTTGTCCCACTTCTAACTCATTTACCTCTTCGCACCCTAAGAGTGCTATAGAAACAAAAAGAACCATATACCTAATTGCCTTCATAATTATTGCTTTAATCCTCTCCCTGTTTTTACTATCTTCTTATCTTTTGTCATTTTCTTCAATGACTTATCAAGAATCCCATTAATAAACACATTACTTTTTGGTGTGCTGTAATATTTCGAAATCTCAAGATATTCATTAATCGTCACCTTCGTAGGAATACTCTCAAATGATTGCAACTCAGCAAAAGCCATTTTTAATAAGAGTACATCCATTTTTGCAATACGATCAAGTTCCCAATTATCCGCCAATTCAGCAATCATTTTTTCACTCTCTTGATCTATAGCGACAGTTTGCTTTAATAATGTCGTTATAAATTCTTTTTCATCATCATTATCCTTATATAACGGTAAGAATTCAAAAGGACCTTCATCTTTAGTGTTTTTAATGGTTTTGATAACCATTGAGCATGCTAAATCGATGTCATCCATCCAACGAATCTCTTCTTCTTCAAAAAAGTTATAAACCAAGGGAGAATTCGCAATTTCATTTCTAAACAATTGGACTAGGAAATTTTTAGCATTAGAAAAATCATTTTCAATTGCTTCCATATGTTCAAAATAAACTTCACTTTTTTCGATTTCAATAAAAAGCTTTCTAAAAATCTCTTGCCTTTCATCAGATTTCCAATTCACATTTCGTCTTTGACATAAATCTTGAAATGGATTCGAATTCGCAATACTCTCAAGAATTGAATTATCAATAAATTTTCTATTTGGATTTAGATCTTCAAACGAAGGCCGAAGCTTATTCGCCCTATCCTCCATTTTTGAGAGAGATGCATTTTTGACCTCTTGAAAAGCAAGAAGAAGGTAGAGGTACAAGTCATACATCAAGTCCACAGATTCCAGAAGTTGGGTGTTCGCTGTCTTCAGATCCATGGACTCCTTTTGGTTGTAGAAAGTATACAACATCTGAAGGACTTTAATTCTTAAATGTCTTCTGTTCAGCATTTACTTCGTATTAGATCTTCCATTATTTATTTTCTCCTCTGCCATTCTCATTGCGATAACATGAGAGGGAATACGCTCGCGTTCTGAACGGGCAACAATATCGTGTATCGTATGGTATATATCCTCAGCCTTTCCCATTGCCCATTCGCTGGACAAATCTTTTACTTCAGAAAAACAATTGATAACACCTCCTGCATTAATTGCAAAGTCAGGAGCATAAAGAATACCTTTATCTAAAAGCGCTTGACCATGCGCATTCTCAATACTTAATTGATTATTTGCAGCACCTGCTATTATACCACATTTAAGTTTCGCCAATGTATCATCATTGATCGTCCCGCCTAATGCGCATGGTGCATAGATATCCATATCCTGCTGGTAAACCTTATTCAGTTCTATGCCCTTTGCACCATATTTTTGGACAACTTTTCTTACGGTATCGTCACTTATGTCGGCAATAAATACTTCTGCACGTTCTTTCCTGAGATATTCCACCAAATATTCGCCAACATGACCCACACCTTGAACAAGTATCTTTCTACCTTCCAAAGCATCCGTTCCGAACCTTATTTTCGCACATGCTTTCATCCCCATGTAAGTACCGAATGCTGTTACCGGGGATGGGTCGCCACTTTTACCAGGCAAACCTACAACGTGATTGGTTTCTTTACTCACCCAAACCATGTCTGATGGAGAAATACCAACATCCTCCGCTGTTATGTAATTACCAGCCAAGGAATTAACAAAACGACCAAACCTTCTAAACAAGGCCTCAGATTTCATCGTTTTTGAATCACCAATAATAACAGCCTTCCCACCTCCTAAAGCAAGATTTGATATGGCGTTTTTGTAAGTCATTCCTCTCGACAAACGAAGAACATCATTTAAAGCATCTAATTCGTTATTATATGACCACATTCGAGTACCACCCAATGCAGGACCTAATGTTGTATCATGAATCGCTATAATTGCTTTTAGACCGGTTACATTGTCACTACAAAACAAAATTTGATCGTGATCCATGGATGACATTTGAGAAATCACAGGGTTTTGTGTAATCTCAAAATCAGAATTCATAATTTTTGTGGACATAATTTGTCTAGTTCGTTAACTTCCGGACTTGCTTATTATATACTAACTGCACAAGTGCTGACAAAAATAGCGAATTCCTAAGGAACATTCCTGCAGAAAAGATAAATAATAACTTCAAAGATTACCTTCATTTTAAAACACAAAAAAAAGGAGGCTATCGCCCCCTTTTCCTGCTGTATTAAAGACTTTTATTAATTAGCTATTATAATCCGTTCAGTAATTGTGAATCCAGCTTCAACACGAATGAAATAAATACCCGGTTTTACGTTGCTAATATCAACCGGTATATCAATTCCGGATGAGCTTGCTTGAAATATCATGTGCTCAATAATCTTTCCACTCGCGTCCAAAATGGAAACGAATACGTTTGGAGTATTTAGACTTGTAATACCGAGTTTAAATACACCAGATGATGGATTTGGATAAATCTCAATATTAAAGTTAGCCTTCGAATCGGACAAGCCAGAAGAGCCAACCTCTACAAACTCACAATCGGATTCATTAATACAACCTTCAATAGAGATACTAACTCCATATTCACCTGATTCAGTCGCCGTGAATGATTGAAAAGTAGCACCCTCTATTTCTAATCCTGTCGAACATTCAAACCATTGGTAAGAAGAGGCAAAGGCATCAGCCGTAATAGTTGCCCCTGAAACGAACACCTCATTACTTGGTAGCGGTATAATCGTTAAATCAAGAGTCACAAGGCTATCGCAACCACCTACAGAAACTAATTCCTGTATCGCGGTGTTATTACTTTCAGTATAAGTCACTCCATTTGTCCAAGTAAATGACCCGCACTCCGTGAACGAATCTGTTGTTTGCAATACTGATGAGATTGTCAAATCTAGAGTCACTAAACTATCACATCCGTTGACCGAGGTCAACATAAATGTTGCTGAGGTATTCTCTGTGTAGGTATTACCATCGATCCACGTTAAACTACCACAGGCCTCTTGAACATCTGTAGTTTCAATAAGGCTTACAATTGATAAATCAAGCGTTACAATACTATCACAACCAACACTATTAATCAAGGTAAAGGTGGAAGTATTATTGGAAGTTGTGTAAACGACGCCATCAATCCATTCATATGGACCACATGCAACCTGCGTATCAATTGAATTACTGGGTGTATTAATCGTTAGGTTTAAGGTTACAATACTGTCACAACCATTCGCATCGACAAGTGTAAAAGTTGCCGAACTGTTGCTTTCAGAATATGTTTCGCCATCAATCCATGTATAACTTCCACAAGCTGTTTGAATATCCGTACCTTCAGATGGGCCAGTAATAACAAGATTTAAGGTAACTAAACTATCACAACCAGAAACATCAGACAACAACTCGGTGTAGACCCCTGACTCCGTGTAAGTCTCGCCATTTAATCCCCAAGTATAAGAGATGCATTCTGTTTTATTTTCAGCGGTAAGATTGCACGCGAAATTTGGGCGTACGATAAAAGGTCCCGGAAAATCAAAACTTTCCATAGCCTGAAAGGCACCACCATTAATACTTCCAAAACAGGTATTCGGCGTTTCTATACTCAGTGATTGACCTAATGCCATATTATCCACCGTACTGTATTCTTTCACGCCAACATAATAAGATCCTGGAGTTAATGTTAAAACAGTGCCTTGAGTACTCAAAATAGGCAAGGTAAGAAAGACCCCTCCGGCAGAAGTATCCGTTTCCGCGATTAAATAATCTTCTGATTGTGCAATAACATTTGCGGGAAGACCTCCAACTATATCATAAACGATAACGCTGACGGTATCACCAAGACCATCTGAGCCTGGAATCATGAAAAATGAAACTGAAGAAAGACTCGTTGCAGAAATGATTTCATATGAATTACCGAGTGTAGCAAAAGCTCCAGCACCAACCCCCAAAGAAACGTCTACAGAACCATTATCCCTTGCGTATGTGTTCGTTACAACTAAGTTATAAGACACTGTATCGTTTAAGGGATTAGCATCTGTTTCTGCTATATTTGATATCAACTCGATCGTGTAAACACCATCATCAACTGGTGTGTATCCAGGAACTGTTGCATTTAATGTACCACCTGCAGGTAGTAAAGAAGAGACATTACTTGATTGGGTGTAAACCAAATTCATATCTGTATCATAAACATTAGAGGTCATGAAAATATTACTTACCGATTGAGCACCAGCATTCGTAATGACACCAGAGGCTCCAATAGGACCCTGAATTTGATCTAATGGTATAATTGTATATTCTAGTAATGAATTGTCATCCATAGTTACTTCAAATGGAGGCGCCTCTTCTACGATGACATTATCGATCGCAAGTCCCGTACCCCAATTGTCCATCCCAGCACAATCACCACCATCATTCCATCTAAAACCAATCAGAACGGATGATTCATTATCATATGCTGTAAGGCTAACCGCATATGATTCCCATGCCGCTAATGGCGTTAATGTTTCAATAATAGTCCAGGTTGCTCCACCATCGACAGACCCCTCTACCGTCGCATCGCCTGAGCCGTAATTCCCATCGTGATAGGCCAGAAATGAAACTTGAACATTATTTAAACCTGTCAAATCCATTGAAGGAGAAATCAAAAGTTCGTCACATAAAATTTCGTTTTGTACGTCATCGTTTGTCATTGCAAATGAAGTCGAGCCATTTGATGTTACAGGCCAATAACCCGCAGCGCTTGCATCAGCCTCATCTCCTGTGTAATAACCAGTGTAACCATTTGTAGCCTGAGTTGTTGCGGACCAGCCATTTGGCAAGGCTGGTGTTGCAACACTTTCAAAATCTTCTGAAAGCACTTGGCTAAAAGCGTTGCCAGAGCCAAAAATCATTAAGCCTAAAAATAATTTTTTCATCGTTTAATATTTATTAATCTATTTACAAATGTATATAACTAATCCTAACTACAAGCCCTTTTTTATCTTTGATTTCGAGGGAGTTAGCAGTGACTTCTTCTGATTATTTTGATTGAATTTAATATGTTGAGCACTATCCATGCGCGTTTGTTTGCGCGGCTTTACTTTCCTTAATGGTACTTGATTATTAACATTTTCAACATTAGGAACATTCTGTGTCGAACAACTAAGCAAAAGAATGAAAAAGGTTGAAAGCGTTAAAATTAAATACATCTTTTTCATCTTACCTGCTTTTTAAAGGATGCAACGGCATCGGAAACGATTTGTTTAGCATTACCAATGAATACAGCATCTTCATTTATAATGAAAGGACGTTTTAAAAAAGTATATTCTTCAAGAATATAACGTTTATAATCCGCTTCACTAAGCTCAATGTTATTCAAGCCCATTGCTCTATACTTCATTGCTTTTTTGGAAAACAAAGCCTCGTATGAACCAACCTTGTTTTTTAAAAAATCCAGCGTTACCTCGTCTATATTTTGCTCTTTTATATTTTGCAACTCAACTTCAGGGCCAACATTAAGTTCCTTCAAAATCCTCTGATTGGTGGAACATGACTTCAAATAATAGATTTTTTTCATGATCGTGTCATCTTTTAAGCTAAAACCACTTTATTTAAACTTTATTAAAGCTCAAATGGTTAGTTTTACGTGCCCTTTTATGTGTTCAAATGTAGCAAATCTATATGAAGTCCCTCAAACACCTTAATAAATATTTTTTTAAGTATAAATGGCACTTTATACTTGGAATTATTTTCACAATCACAAGTAACTATTTTGGAGTGCGCATGCCATTATTCGTGAAGTCCACGGTTGATTCATTAATGTCTGATAATAAAATCGAATCTATTCATGATGCACTTTATGTCTCTCTTAAAATCGGGGGGATCTACATGCTACTTTCTTTGGGTAAAGGCTTTTTTCTTTTCCTCATGCGTCAAACGATTATTGTGATGTCGAGACATATTGAGTATGATTTGAAAAATGAAATCTACAACCAATACCAAAATCTTGACCTTTCTTTCTACAAGAAAAATAACACCGGAGATTTAATGAACCGTATTTCGGAAGATGTTAGTCATGTTCGAATGTATCTCGGTCCAGGAATAATGTATTCGATTAATCTTGTAGTCCTTTTTACCTTAGTTGTATACCAGATGATTAATATCTCCCCTCTCCTAACAGGTCTGGTGCTTATCCCCTTGCCTATTATGTCATTTTTGATTTATAAGGTATCCGCAAAAATGAATTTACTCAGTAAAAAAGTGCAAGAAGAACAATCTTTATTATCAACTATTGCTCAAGAAAGTTTTTCTGGGATGCGCGTAATTAAAGCCTATAGCCAACAAGAGTCGATTGGAGATAAATTTGAAAATGCAGCGAATACCTATAAAAACAAGAGCATGAAATTGGTTATAGTTAATGCCTTGTTTATACCTACGATCCTATTCTTGATTGGCTTAAGTACTTTATTATCGATATACATAGGTGGTAAAATGTCATTCACCAACGAAATATCTCTAGGAGGTATTGTCGCATTTATATTCTTTGTGAATAACCTAACATGGCCTTTTGCCAGTATTGGCTGGGTGACTTCATTAATCCAAAGAGCTGCAGCCTCCCAGCAAAGAATCAATGAGTTTTTATCCGTTAAAACGAATGCGGCAGAGGTTTTTGAGAACACCCTATTCAATTATAAAAAAGAAATTACATTCAATAATGTTTCCTTTACCTACCAAAACACAGGCATAAAAGCCATTAAAGATCTGTCTTTTACAATCCCTAATGGACAAACGTTTGCTATTATTGGTAAAACAGGTAGTGGGAAATCAACAATATTATCACTCCTCCTTCGTCAATTAACACCAGATTCAGGAAGTATAAGATTGGATCAAACTGAACTAAAAAACATCAAATCTGATGGTTTCAAAAGTGCCCTCGGAGTTGTGCCTCAAGAAGTGTTTTTATTCTCCGACTCTATTGGTAACAACATTAAATTCGGTTCAAATAACCCGGATATTAGTGAGCATCGTTTAAATGCTGTTTGCGAAACAGCGGATATCTTATCTACAATTCAGAATCTAGACGAGGGGTATGATACTATTCTGGGTGAAAGAGGTGTAAACTTGAGTGGTGGTCAAAAACAACGTTTAAGTATCGCGCGTGCCCTCTTAAGAAAACCAGAGATTTTAGTTCTTGACGATTGCCTATCCGCAGTTGATACGGAAACCGAAGACAAAATATTGAAAGAACTAAAAAAAGAAAACAGTGCGCGAACCACAATCATAGTTAGTCATAGGATCTCCACCATACGAAACGCAAAAAATATTATTGTGATAGACGATGGTAGCGTTATTGAGCAGGGAAGTCATGCAACATTACTCAAGAAAAAAGGATTCTATTTCGACCTTTACAAAAAGCAACAAACTGATTTGAAAAATGACGACGATCAACAAATAACAGAATAGCTTTGATAAAAATTGGATTACTTTCAGATACCCATAGTTTTCTAGATCCTAAAATCAAAAACTATTTTTCAGATGTTGATGAAATATGGCATGCAGGTGACATTGGAAGCATGGAAGTTCTGGATGAACTGAGAGACTTCAAACCTACAAGGGCCGTATGGGGAAATATAGACAACCATCACATACGCAGCGAGTGCAGTGAGTTTTTAAGGTTTAAGATTGAAAGAGTAGAAATCCTAATCACACATATTGGTGGAAAACCAGAACGCTATTCTAAACCAGCATTCACAGAACTAGAAAAAAATGGCGCACCAAAACTTTTTATATGTGGACATTCTCATATCACTCTCGTTAAAATGGACAAGCGCTTTAATATGCTTTGGATGAATCCAGGCGCATGCGGTTACAAAGGTTTCCATAAAATAAAGACAATTTTAAGGTTTTCTATTTCGGGAAATAAAATTCATGATCTTGAGGTCATAGAATTGGGCAAAAGAGCCTGAAAATACATTATCCCAAAAAAATATGTTATGTGGGATAACATGAGAGATAAGATCTTTAAAGGTATGAGGACTGTAGAGAAAATTAAAGGCCAGACGTTGTAAAACAAAAGCAAAAAGCCCTGTATTTTAACAATACGGGGCTTTCTTATTTTTATCTGCGGAGAATGAGGGATTCGAACCCCCGGTACCTCTCGGTACAATAGTTTTCAAGACTACCGCAATCGACCACTCTGCCAATTCTCCGCGACAAAAGTAGTAATACTTTCAATATTGACAAATATTTTCCCGAACCAATCTCAATCTTTTTAATATAACTTAAGAAAAGGCAAAAACCTTTGACGAAAGGAAGATTTTAAGATTACGAAAACAGTAAACTCCTATATTTGTTGTATGAGCATGAAGAAACTAAAGCAGGTACCGTTAGAACTCATTAATTCAATGAATAAAAATACTTTGATGGAACAATTAGGTATTGAATGTATTGAGTTAGGTGATGACTACGTCATATCAAGAATGCCAGTTGATCAACGCACACATCAACCCATGGGGCTACTTCATGGAGGTGCAAGTGCCGCTTTGATTGAGAGCATCGGTTCTATGGGGTCAACGCTTCTTCTTGACATTACAAAACAACATCCTGTCGGCATAGAAATCAACGCTAATCATGTTGGCGGCATTCGTTCAGGCTATGTTATCGCCAAGGGCAAAATCGTTCACGCTGGAAAAAAAACACATCTGTGGCAGGTAGACATTACCGAAGAAGGAACGGGTAAATTAGTGTGTTCAGGAAGGCTGACTGTAATGATTATTGATATTTAGGATGACTCAAGACTTTTTAGCTTATCGCTTTCCCGAAAAAGACATCCAATATAAAAGCGGAACATTCCGAGCAATTGATAGTGAAAATGTAAATTATCAAGGTTTTATTATTGGAGACTTTTACAAAAAGCAACAATATTTATTTAAAGAAGAATCAGAATCTAAACTGGAAAAATTTTACTTCCACAAATTAGATGAGGAGCCGAATGTAATCGATAAAAAAAGTTACTTAGATTATGGCGCCATGCTTCTTAGATTGATGCCCACACTATCCATAGATAAAATTGTATATGCAAGAATAAAAGAAGTATCTTTTGAAAGCAAAAAAATAACAGCCTTATTTCAGGCATTATGTAATGCCTACCCAACTGCATTTATTTACCTTGCCTCATCTAAGGAATTTGGTACTTGGCTCGGCGCAAGTCCAGAAATACTTCTTGAGTCACACGAGCAACATGGCTTCACAATGGCCCTTGCTGGGACCAAAATAAAAGATGACAAGCATGAATGGTCTCAAAAGGAACAACATGAGCAGCAATACGTCACAGATTTCATCCTTGAACAATTAAACAAATCAGGAATAAACGATATTGAAACTGAGGGTCCTTACACTTCTTTAGCCGGAAACCTTGAACACCTTAGAACGGATTTGTCCTTTGACCTGAATAAAAAGCCCCCATTAGAACTTGCAAATATTCTACATCCTACACCAGCAGTATGTGGGGTTCCGCGCAAAGATAGTTTGGACTTAATTGCCTCGGTTGAATTGAAAGATTGTGGTTACGACCGAAGTTTATATTGCGGATACATCGGGACTTCATCGAAGCATCAGACAAAACTCTATGTCAATTTAAGGTGTTGTCAATTCATGAATGAAAAGGCCTTTTTGTATGTTGGTGGTGGATATACTATCGATTCTGAACCCTCAAAAGAATGGGATGAAACTGAACGAAAAAGCGAAACCTTGACCAAGATTTTTGATTTATTGTAGTTTTGCAGAAGATGAAGATCAGTAATAAAATCGTGGTTCAAAATATCCTTTCAGAATGCATTAAAAACAGTATCTCGCACGTTGTATTCTCTCCCGGGTCAAGAAATTCTCCTTTTGCGATTACATTCGATGCCCATCCTGATATTACCACACACGTTATACATGACGAAAGAGTTGCTGGTTTCTTTGCATTAGGCATTGCTCAAACAATCAATAAACCAGTAATACTTTGTTGCACATCGGGCTCTGCATTACTTAATTATTTCCCAGCTATTTCAGAGGCCTTTTATCGCGAAATACCGCTGATTGTCATTTCTGCGGATCGACCTAAAAAATTGGTAAATAAGGGACATGGGCAGACCATTATGCAATCTAATGTTTATGGTGAACATGTAAAGAATTCATTATCAATTGAAGACTTGAACCCTCAAGACTTAATAACAGAAACTGCGCTACTTTTTTCAAACGCAAGCAGTGTCCCAAAAGGACCCGCGCATTTAAACGTCCATCTCGAAGAACCACTTTACGAAATCTCAAATAAATCAGGATTTTTTGAAAATGTAATACTCAGAAATCAAACGGGAAAAAATCCGATTCTTTCCCTTGAAGATCTAGCATTATTTAATGATAAAAAAATACTCGTTTTGTGTGGTCAAGGACCTGAAAATAGTAGGCTTAAAAAAGCACTTGTTGGCTTTAATAGAAATTCTAATGTGATTATTTTAAATGAAAACACCTCTGGGGTTAATGACCAATCATTTATTAATTGTATCGACCGAATACTTAATGGTATTGATGAGAAAAACGAGAAGCGTTATACACCTGACATGATTATAACGATCGGTGGAGCGATTGTTTCCAAAAGGATTAAAGCTTTTTTCATAAAAAATAAACCCAAAAAACATTTTGCGATCAAACATAGCGTTATCGGAACTGATCTTTTCCTAAGAATTGACAAACACATAAAAACTGAAGCATCATTGTTTTTTGAAATGCTCAATAAAAAAACCACCCTATTAAATTCTAAAAACTACAAGGGGATTTGGCAACAACTTGACACAACTATTAAAGATAAAATTCCAATATTCTTTAAGGATCCTTCAAAGCAATCAGACTTAGAAATCTTTCATGCACTTTATCAAGTACTCCCCGAAAACTGCACCCTGCACCTTGGCAATAGCTCAGTAGTAAGGTATATGCAGTTATTTGATCCTGTCCCTAATGTTAAATATGAATGTAACAGAGGGACAAGTGGTATTGACGGAAGCACAAGCACAGCTATTGGATCCGCCATTGCCGAACCTCAGAAGCAACACGTATTTATTTGTGGAGATGTTTCATTCATTTATGACAGCAATGCAATGTGGATTAGGCCTTTCCCTGAGAATCTTAAAATGATTGTAATCGACAATAAAGGAGGTGGGATATTTAAAATTATTGAGGGTGCAAAATCCTCTCCACAGCTCGAGCGTTACTTTGAGGCTAAACACCAAACCCATGCTGAAGATGTAGCAAAAGGTTTTGGTATTAAAATCTTCACCCCTGAAAAAAAATCTCATCTTCAAGAACAAATCATATCTTTTTTCGAGCATAACGAAGCACAATTGCTAGTTTTAAAAACAGACTCAGTTGAAAACCCGAAAAACTTAGATGCGTTTTTCAAACACCTTAGAAATGACTAGTTACTTTGATATATTTATGTTCTGGGAAGGATGGATTTATTTACTAATTCTTTCCATATTGGAAATTGTATTAGGCATAGATAATATATTATTCATTAGCATCATCACTGATGACTTGGAACCAAAGGCTCAAAAAAAAGCTAGAAATATTGGATTGTCCATTGCACTCATATTAAGACTAGCCCTTTTATCTGTCGTTTCACTTCTCATGCAACTCACGGATCCAATTTTTACGGTTTTCGACACGCCATTAAGCGCACAAAGTATAATTCTCTTGTTTGGAGGTCTCTTCTTAATCTATAAAAGTGTTTCTGAAATGCACAAAAGCATAAGCCATGAACATGAAAGTGAATCAAAGAAAAAGAAAGGACTTATTAATATCATCGGACAAATCGTTATTATCGACCTTGTTTTTAGTTTTGATTCCATTATTTCGGCTGTCGGAATGACAAATGGCGTTGGTTCTGAAACGAATGCTGACCCTATTGCAATTATCGTTTTTGCGATTGTGATTTCAATGATAATTATGATAATTTTCGCAAAACAAATCAGCGATTTCATAACGAACAATCCAACAATCAAAATGATTGCGCTTAGCTTCTTGGTGGCGGTTGGTATTTTATTGATTTCAGAGGCCTTTGGTCAACACTTTCCCAAGGGCTATATCTATTTCGCTTTAGCTTACGCGTTGTTTGTAGAGATGTTGAATATTCGTATGCGTAAAAACAAGTTGAAAAATGGATCAAAATAAGGCCGAACTCATCCTTCAACTTGATAAACACATTGATTGCCATGAGGCATATGATCATTTGGTATTTGAAATCAAAAAAACCATTCTAAACCAGGGGATTATCCCAAAGGTTTTACGCAAAAGGCAAGAAAGATTATTAATAATACATCAAGCCTATATTGCCCTAACAAAGAAAAGTACAAGCGAAACAAAAAACATTACTCCTACTTTAGACGGTTCAGACTGGGAAACATTATTTATTAGTTATGAAAAAAACAAAAGTGTCTTAAAGCGGCAAGTGGCCGTAAGCTCAGATGCAATTTCTATTGTAAATGCACTAGAAAACCTCATATTAAATCAAAAACTATGGAGTCAAAAGTTCGTTTTTGATATCAGCGAGGTTGAATTGCCAACACTTGGTAAGGAAATGGATAGCATGGAAATGTTGAGCTTATTAAAAGCAAATAAGACCACCGAACTCAATGATCTTCCAACAGTAATTCTGACTGAATTTGGAAGAATTCTAAAAAACCTCGAGGCAGAGAATTAAAGCTCCTAATTAACCAGGACTATTCATCTGGGAAGTACTTTTGTTCTTAAATTCAATCTTTCCAAACTTATAGCTAAAAGTCAAAAAGACTCTTCTAGACATCCATTTGTAGTAGGCTATTTGTTGAAAGTTATCCCGAAGCGCATCCATATAAAAAGATTGTTGATTAAACAAATCTGAAACTCTTAACCCTAAAGCCATATTACCTTCCAGAAACTTTTTTTCGAAAGCTAGGTCAAACGTTCCTTTTCTCTGAACAGTTCCTTGTACCATAACTCTTGGTCCATTGTAGCCATAGCTTGCTTGAAAACTCGCGGTCTTTTTCCAGAAATCAAGAACAGTATTAAATTTGGCTTTCAAATAAGCTCCTGTTGTATTTGACAAACCCTGAAGGTCCGTATAATACTCAACAAGATTTCCATTAAATGAAGCTGTTGTACGCCAAAAAGGATAAGGTTTAAACATAAAAACAAATTCTGTACCCATAGCATTTGTACTGCTTAAATTCTGATAGGTTATTGCACTTGTATTGTCGTCATAAAATTCTTTAACCCGAGTTATCACACCCTCACTTCGCCTGTAGTATAAGCTAGATGAAATGGATAGCTTTTTGCGCTCAAAAGTATAGGCCAAATCAAAAGAATGAATATACTCTGGGCGTAGATAAGGATTACCCCTTCTTAGATTAAAAGGGTCAGCATAATTTGTAAATGGATTCAACTGTCCAGCACGAGCCCTGGAGATTCTTCGGCTGTAACTTAAACCAAACTCGTTATGGTCGTTAACAGCATATTTTAAATGTGCAGAAGGAAATAAATTAAAATAATCGTTAGGTATTGATTCTCCCGCAGATAGTAGTTCAGGGATTTGATAGGCCTGCTCCACCCTTAGTCCAAATTGATATTTAAACTTCTCTATCTGTTGGCCGAAAATGCCGTATAAACTAAAAATCCGTTCATCATATTGATAGTTAAAGTTGGCTAAGGTATCTGCATTAAAAATTCCGTTCTGCGAATCGAAAGTTTCAGAATAGGTTTGTACAGATTGATCGCGTATGATACTTTTAGCCCCAAACTCTATGCGAGAATTAATCTCAGGGAATACGTATTCAAAATCAAGCTGAATGGTATTAATATTATTCGACTCAATATTTTGTAACTGCTGCACCAGGGTATCTTCTCCACTAAGAGTGGTATCTGAAGTAAAATAGGCTTCAGAATAAAACCCCTTAATATCTTCATCTCCAAATGACTGATTTACATTTAATTGGAGTTTCCCACGTTCTTCCTTAAATGACCATTCATAATTCAATCCCAAGTCAATATTCGTACGGGTTTTAGGATCAAAACTCGACCTGCGCCACAAAGTACTCGGATTCTCCGAAAATTCATATAAGGTATTCCACAAAGCGCCTCTGCGCTCCCTTCTTCCCAAACTCAAATTACCAAATAAACCAAGTTTATGACGCTCTGACATGTTTAAATCTATACCGGTTCTTAAAGATTGTGAATTGTTTAAATCTGTACCTAATCGACTTTGATTCAGTCGAACAGATGAATCACCGACGAAATACTCATATATATCTGAAAACTTATTCCTGAATCCACTGTATGTCCTACCATTGTATGAGGAATAAATATTGAATTTATTATTTCGGTAGTTTAAGGAGACATTACCCTCAAATATATTACCGATTGCAAAATCTCCACTCCCCGCATTCGATGAAACGGCACCATTTAAACCTTTGAAAAGACTCTTTTTAAGGACGATATTGATAATTCCAGATGTGCCGTCAGGATCGTATTTCGCAGAAGGGTTCGCGACAATTTCAACGCGCTCAATAGAACCTGCTGGAAGTGCATCTAACAGTGTTTTGCCATTACCACCACTGAGAGAACTAGGACGTCCGTTAATTAAAATAATTACAGAGCCATCACCGCGTAATGTAACACCACCATCTTCGTCAACTTCAACAGATGGCAATCGATTTAAAACATCATTTGCAGTTCCTCCACGAACCGAAATATCTTGCCCTACGTTATATATCTTTTTGTCAATTCCTGCTTTTAAAACGTCAATGTTAGCCTGAACTTTTACCTCTTCTAAATTCAAAGTCACATCCATTTCCAAAAGCAGTCTTCCAAAGTCTTTTGCATTGCAATTTTTATTTATTGCCTCATGGAGATAAAGCGTTTTAAATCCAATATTAGAAAGTTTTAGTAAATAGGCTTTATCACAAATAACATTGTCAAATTTAAACACGCCTTTTTCATCAGCATACATTGCAGTGATTAGAGTGGAATCAGCAGCGTCAAGAAGCTTTACCGTTACAAACTCCACCGGCATGCCCGAATCAGTATACACCTCTCCCTCAATTCTATGGGTTTTATCTTGCGCCTTTCCATCAAGAGAAAAAACAAGAACGAATAACAAGGACAAAAGGAATCCTCTTTTTACATTTTTAACGCTCATTTTTCCCTACATATTTCTTAAGCACAATTGAAGCAATGTGTCCTCCAAAACCAAAGGTATTACTCATAGCATAATTTACAGGTTTCTTTCTACCCTCCTTAAGTGGAAAGTCAAAAAGCGCAGAGAATTCTGGTTCAATATTTTTGGTATTTATGGTTGCTGGTATAAAATCATCCGTCAATATTTTTACACACGCAATTGCCTCAATTGCTCCTGCAGCACCTAAAAGATGACCTGTCATTGATTTCGTTGCTGATATGGTTATATTCGATTGCTCACCAAATACGCGCTGTGCAGCAATTAATTCTGAGCGATCCCCTAGAGGAGTGGAAGTAGCATGCATATTAATGTAATCTATATCGGATGCATTTATACCCGCCTCTCTTATCGCTTCTCTCATACCAAGAACAGCTCCCTCACCTTCAGGGTGTGTCCCGGTCAAATGGTAAGCATCAGCGGCCATTCCACCTCCAACAATTTCCGCATATATTTTTGCACCTCTCTTTACAGCGTGCTCATACTCTTCTACAATTAATGCTCCTGCCCCCTCGCCCATTACAAATCCGTCACGGTCTACATCAAATGGCTTCGAAGCAGATTCGGGATTGTTATTTTGGGTAGACAGAGCTCTAGCAGAAGCAAATCCTCCCATGGATGCCTGATTAATAGCCGCTTCTGAACCACCACTAATTATAATATCAGCCTTATCCCATTTGATATAATTAAAAGCTTCTATAAGCGCAGTATTGGAAGTTGCACAAGCAGAAACAGGACAGAAATTTACACCCTGCAAACCATATTTAATAGATAAAATACCGGAGGCAATATCTACCAAAATCCTTGGTATAAAATACGGTGTGAAACGCGGTGTACCATCTCCTTCGCAAAATTCCGTCATCTGATCTTGAAATGTTTGAATACCTCCATTTCCTGACCCCCAAATAACCCCCGCTCTCGTTTTATCTAAAGTATCAAAATCAATTTCAGCATCTTTAACCGCTTCATCAGTTGCTACTAATGCGTACTGACTAAAAGGATCATACTTACGAACCTCTTTACGATCAAAATGATCAGTAGCTTTATATTCTTTAAGTTCACATGCAAATTTTGCCTTAAATTTATCAGTGTCGAATTTGGTAATGGGTGCAGCACCACTTTTACCTGTCTTTAGGCCATCCCAATAACTATCTACTGTTTCGCCAATCGGCGTTAAGGCACCGAGACCCGTAATTACAACTCTTCTCATCAGTGGTCTAAATTAACTTTTTCGTATTCTTTATCTTGAATAATTCTCACTGCCCTTTGAAGAATTTCATTTGAGTCATTGTAAATCTGATAAAATTCGTTGGTATCCCAAAGATTTCGAGCAAGGTATGCCTTCAAACGAAGTTTGATAGAAGTTTCACTCATTTTATAATCTTCAGCATTAAATACGAGACTGTCCTCTTCTTTTTCTATGTAATTAAATAATTTATCCATGAATTCCTTATCACACTCAAAGTCTTTTTTGAAGCTTTCAAATGAGCTAAATTTTTTCAAAAGTTTTTTTCTGTTTTTATCTGTGTATTGATATGAAAAAGTATTCAAAAAACCACCTCTCAAAAGATCTGAATAATAATCAGAATTAGCGGTTGTATCCAACGGAACAAAGAAATCAGGCATAATTCCACCACCACCAAAAACGGTACGGTTCGTTATTAAAGTTTTAAACTTTAATGAATCTGGCATTTTAATGGAATCGGAATGCACAAATTCACCGTTTAAATAACGTTGAGATATATCTTTTCGATACGCCTCTGCATCATCATATGGCTTCTGAATAAACCTTCCAGATGGCGTATAATATCTTGCTATCGTTAATCTAATTTCTGACCCATCACTTAATCCCATAGGCCTCTGAACCAAGCCTTTACCAAAGGTTCTCCTACCAACCACTAGGCCTCTATCCCAATCCTGTATGGCGCCAGATAATATTTCACTTGCACTTGCCGAATATTCATCTGTCAGGACTATGAGTTTTCCTTTTTCAAAAAGACCTCTAAACTCTGATCTCAAATTGTTTCTAGGCTGCGCTCTTCCCTCGGAGTATACAATCAGCTTTTGATTAGATAAAAACTCATCCGCTAGCCTATGCGCTGTTCCAAGTAATCCTCCACCGTTTCCCTGCAGATCGAAAATTAAACTTTTCATACCTTGATTTTTTAGGTCTCCCAAAGCCATGCGAACTTCTTCATGTGAACGCCGTGAGAAACTGTTTAATTTAATATAGCCGATCTCCTTATCAATCATATAATAAGAATCTACTGAGAATACTGGGATTTTATCTCTTGTAATATTAAATACCAGATTCTTTTTCGCGTTACGCCTCAAAATTTCAACTTTGACCTTACTTCCAAGTTCTCCCATTAATTTTTCTCGAACGTCACTATTTTGTAATCCTACACCTGCAATATTCTCCCCATCTACAACTACAATTTTATCTCCTGCCTGAACACCTAACTTTTCTGCTGGCCCTCCGGATATTGTCGCTACTACATTCAAAGTATCTTTCATAATTTGAAAACGAATACCTACACCAACAAAACTACCGTTAATCGATGTTTGCGCCGCTTGCAACTCATCTGCAGGTATGTATGTTGAATGCGGGTCCAACTCTTCCAATAAGGCCACAATAGCGGTCTCTGTCAGCGCCTCTGCATCTGTATCATCGACATAATAGTTTGAAACTTTATCAATTACCTCTTTATACTTGAATGATGTTGAAGAGCTATTTTCTTGGCCTAGTATAACTGTTGAAGGTGAACAAAGTATGATTAAAAATAGAAGAAATGGTTTGAGCATAGGGCAGTTTTAATTAAAAACGAATGACAACAAAAATAGTAACACTTGTGAGGTGGAAAGGTTTTTTTAGTGTTTTTAACACTCAAAAAATTATAAAATGAAGGTTTTATTGTTAGTATGTTTTTAAAAGCTTAAGAATCATCTGTTAGAATAGAATGTATTTTTGAAGTATGCTTCAAAAAAACATTTCATTAAAAACTTACAACACCTTTGGTATTGATGCAAAAGCCTCATTTTTCGCGAACTTTAGTTCTGTTGATGATTTGAATACAATATTAAAAGAAAGAGAAAATCGGAAGCTATTTATACTCGGAGGCGGTAGTAATATTCTCTTCACTAAAAATTTTGATGGCTTAGTACTAAAAAATGAAATTCAAGGATTTAAAATTATCCAAGAATCAGAGAATGACGTTGTTGTTGAAGTTGGAGCGGGAATGAACTGGCATGCCTTTGTATTAAAATGCTTAGAAATGAATTTTGGCGGAGTTGAAAACTTAAGCCTAATTCCGGGTAATGTTGGTGCAAGCCCTATGCAAAACATTGGTGCATATGGTGTTGAAATCAAAGATGTTTTTGAATATCTAGATGCCGTTCATATTGAAACCGGAAAGGTCAAAAGATTTTCAAATCAGGACTGTGATTTTGGTTATAGAGAGAGTGTTTTTAAGACTAATGCAAAAGGTCAATATATCATATGTCAAGTCGGATACAGACTAACTAAAATTCATAAGCTCAACACCTCATACGGTGCAATAAAAATGGAGTTAGAAAAGCAAGGTGTAAATAACCCAAGCATAAAAGACGTTAGTAATGCTGTAATCGCGATAAGGAAATCTAAATTACCCGATCCAAAAAAAATTGGAAACGCTGGGAGTTTTTTTAAGAATCCGATCGTATCCACTCAAACACTTGAGATTCTAAAACAAAAACATCCAAACATACCAAACTATCCTTCTGGTCCTGAAACTGCAAAATTAGCCGCGGGTTGGCTAATTGAACAAGCGGGATGGAAAGGCAAAACCTACGATGAAAAATATGGCGTTCATAAAAATCAGGCATTGGTTTTAGTTAATTATGGAAACGCCGATGGCGACGAAATACTGAAACTTTCAAACCTAATTATTAGTGATGTTTATCAAAAATTCAACATTGAACTTGAACGAGAGGTGAATATTCTATAATCCTTAGAGAAGATTGACCTAGAATTAATAAATTCGCACTTAAATACATCGTGACATGAAAATTTCATTTAACTGGCTTAAAAATTATCTTGATTTTAACCTATCTCCAGAAAGAACTGCTGAGATTCTAACAGATACAGGTTTAGAAATTGAAGGGCTTCATAAATATGAAGAAATTCAAGGAGGTCTTGAGGGTATAGTTATAGGTCAAGTCTTGTCATGTAATCCACATCCTGATGCGGACAGATTGAATGTTACAACCGTGAATTTAGGAAACGAAACCGTTCAAATTGTTTGTGGAGCACCAAATGTAAAAGAAGGGATTAAGGTCGTCGTATCCAAAGTTGGCACAACACTTTATCCAAAAAGTGGGAAACCATTTAAAATAAAAAAAGCAAAAATACGTGGTGTAGAATCAGCTGGCATGATCTGTGCAGAAGATGAAATTGGTATGGGTGACGCCCATGAGGGAATTATGATTCTTCCCGATACAGCAGAAATTGGTTGTGCCGCTTCTGATTATTTCGAAATTTACAAAGATTACCAACTCGAAATAGGCTTAACCCCTAACCGCTGCGATGCTATGGGGCACGTTGGAGTAGCTCGTGACTTAAAAGCATTCTTGAATTATCATGAAGCCCTAAATCTTGATATTATTCTACCCGAAACAACACTACCATCTTCCGTTGACCAACCATCCGATGTGATAAATATTCAAATCGAAGACCCCAACCTTTGCCCGAGATACGTTGGAGCTTGTTTAGATAACATAAGTGTAAAACCATCTCCTAAATGGCTTCAAGACGCTTTAAAAACAATTGGTCTTGAACCCGTAAATAACATTGTGGACATAACAAATTATGTGATGTTTGAGTTTGGAACACCAATGCACGCATTTGACCGTTCTAAGATAAAGGGCGATATCACGATAAAATCATCCAAAAAAGGAACTGAATTCCACACCTTAGACGGCGAAAGAAGAAAACTTTTAGGTAGTGAACTTATGATTACCAGTAACAACGAGAACCTATGTATTGCTGGAGTTTTTGGAGGGTTAAACTCGGGTATAACTGAAAAAACCACAAGTGTTTTTCTTGAATCCGCGATATTCAATCCAACGTCGATACGAAAAACAGCGAAGGCTCACGGCTTACAAACGGACGCAAGTTTTCGATTTGAACGCGGTGTGGATCAAACATTCACCGTCAAAGCCATGGAACGTGCGATTACCCTTATACAAAAAGTTTGTGACGCTAAACTAACGATGTCGCCTGTAGCCGTTGACCACATAAACCAGAAGAGGAAAACAATTTCTTTTAGCACTTCATTTTTGAATGAAAGACTCGGTACAAACTTAAGCCCTGAGGACATTTGCACTATTCTCTATAACCTTGATTTTAAATGCAATGAAGGTTTAAATAATATCATAGAAGTTTCTGTTCCTCAATACCGTATAGATGTGACAAGGCCAGAAGATATTCTTGAAGAAGTATTAAGAATCTATGGATTCAATAAAGTTGATTTGCCAAAAAAATGGCACATGTCATTCCCTGTTGAAGAAGGTAAAAATGAAGAGAATATTCAAAGGACAACCGCTGAATGGTTTGTTTCTAGTGGCTTCAATGAGGTTCTAAATAATTCACTACGTAAAAAGGACCTAGTAGACGGCAAACAAAGCAGTGTAGCCATACTTAATCCGCTTAGTAAAGAACTTGAAACGATGCGAAGATCTTTATTTTTTGGACTATTAGAAAATATAAGCTATAACCAAAATCGCCAGCAAAATGAGCAAAGATTATTCGAATTTGGAAAATCATATTTCAAGTCGAATGTAAAGTACATTGAGACACGAGAGTTAGCTTTTGCAATTACAGGAAAAGAACACAGTCAATCTTGGCAGCACAAAGAAAGAAGTCTTGACTTCTTCGATCTCAAACAAAGATGTGAAAGTCTATTGACCAAATTGGGAATAAAGATCAAACTTCAAGAAGGTTTAAATACCAATGATTTGTTTGAAAGAAGCTATCAATATACTATTGGGAATGACATTCTAATCGAATTTGGCCAAGCCGCTACAAAACAATGTAATGTATTCGGCATAAAGTCAAAAGCTTTTGTAGCTATTGGAAATTGGGACAACCTGCTGAAATACAGTAACGCAAAAACGATATTCAAGGAACTTCCAAAAACCTTTTTCGTTAGAAGAGATTTTTCTCTCATACTTGACGCGCACATTGAGTACGCTGCAATAGAAAAACTTGGTTATCAATCAAATAATAAATTACTAAAGGAAGTTTCATTATTCGATGTCTATGAAGGGGATAAACTACCAAAGGGCAAAAAATCATACGCAGTGTCTTTTATTTTCCAAGATGATCAAGAAACGCTCCAGGACAACATTATCGATCCTATAATGGAAGACATCCGAATGAAACTTGAGAAGAATCTAGGTGCAGAACTTAGAGGCTAAGCTCACTAAGTTTACCTAAAAATCTGTCGAGATTTTGGTTTTTTATAATCTCATCTTTACCAACAACTAAAAGGTTTTTAGCCTTGTTGGAATGCAGCCATAACTTCAGATTTACGATTGAGACGTTCAATGTTCCATTGATATCAATTCTGTAAGTTGATTTTTGATTTTGATCAAAAAGTGATTTTAAATTCCAGTTTTCCTTTGAAATAGATTGGTTTTCACTTATAATCAGAAGAGAATCATAATTTTCAATTGTCAGCTCATAGCGTTCCTTAGTGTGCACGACTTCGGCAGCATTTGATGAACACCAGGCTTCAACCGCCTTTGAAAATGGTGTATTTGCTTTAAGATATATGGTTTCTAACTTCATGAATAAAATAGCTGTTCAAAGATAATTGAAATAATGAGTCTTGGTCGAAAAAAAATCATTAACCTCTAATTTATTTGTGTTCTATTCGAATAATAGAAATTGAAAAGGGGATTAAATTGTCTTTACAAATTCATGAACTAATTCTGGAGGACGCGCAATAATTGCGCGATCTTTTGAGACTAAAATAGGCCGTTCGATAAGTTTTGGATATTGAACCATCAACTTAATCAAGGCCCCATCCTCCAAGTTTGCACCTTTGACGTAGTCTTTATAATCTTGTTCTCCCTTTCGCATTAAATCAATTGGCCTCATATTTAAACTTATTAAAAGTTCAGTTAATGAATCTTCAGACAAGGGTTCCTTGAGATATTCAATAACATTTACATCTACATTTTCCTGCTCGAGTAAAGTTAAGGCTTGACGGCTTTTGGAACACCTATTGTTGTGGTAAATGGCTACTGTTTTCATTCTGCAAATTTAATACATTCTAACAATGTATTACACCCTAAATTGTTCAAAAGTTATGAATGTTTCATGCAGTTTTGACTTTCATTAACTCGAGCTAATCGCTAAATTTGTAGAAAGCATTAAATGAATTTTCTAAACGAACTAAACGATAACCAAAGGGTCGCTGCTGAGCATATATACGGTGCCGCTATGGTTATTGCTGGTGCAGGTTCTGGAAAAACAAGAGTGCTTACCTACCGTATAGCGCACATGATGGAAAACGGTATTGATCCTTTTAATATTCTTGCCTTAACTTTTACCAATAAGGCGGCAAAAGAAATGACTGAGCGCATCAGTAATATCTCAGGAGGTCACGAAGCAAAAAACATTACAATGGGGACGTTTCATTCTGTCTTCTCCAAAATATTACGATTCAATTCGGACCGAATTGGGTTCCCTAGCAATTTCACAATTTACGACACACAAGATTCAAGAAGTCTTATAAAAGATATCATAAAAGGTTTTAACCTTGATGATAAAGCCTATAAGCCGAGCCAGGTGTTTGGTAGAATTTCTACTGCCAAAAACAACCTGATTTCTCCGGAAGCATACAACGACAACCCAGATATAAAACTTGAGGACAAACAATCAAGGAGACCGGAAATGGGAAGAATATACACGAGCTATATGAATCGTTGTCAGCGCTCAGGGGCAATGGACTTTGATGACTTATTATACTATACAAATGTATTGTTAAGAGACTTCCCAGATGTTCTTCACTACTATCAACATAAATTTAAATACATCCTTGTAGATGAGTATCAGGATACGAACTTCGCACAATACCTCATCATCAAACAACTTGCCGCAGCTTACGAGAATATCTGTGTCGTTGGTGATGATGCTCAGAGCATTTATTCTTTCAGGGGCGCTAACATTGAAAATATTCTAAACTTTAAAAAAGATTATCCAGATTTCTCTCTTTTCAAGCTTGAACAGAATTACCGCAGCACAAAGAATATTGTTGAAGCTGCAAATAGTGTAATAAAAAACAATAAGGATCAGATTTACAAAAAAGTATGGACAGACAATCAAGTCGGAGAGAAAATCGAGGTCATTAGAACGCTTACTGACAATGAAGAAGGTAGAGCGATTTCATCTAAGATCTTTGACAAACAAAAACTTGGTGGAACATACAATGATTTTGCCATTCTTTACAGAACGAATAGACAATCACGAAGTTTTGAAGAATCCCTGAGAAAACTAAATATACCCTACAAAGTATATGGTGGCCTTTCATTTTATCAGCGTAAAGAAATCAAGGACCTACTCGCCTACTTTCGCTTATCAGCAAATCCCAATGACGAGGAAGCGCTCAAAAGAGTTATAAATTATCCAAGACGTGCGATTGGTAAAACAAGTATTGAAAAACTTATTGTGGCTGCGAATAAATACAGCACAAGTATCTGGGAAATCATATCTGACTTTAACAAATATCCTGTAGACATTAACAGAGGAACACAATCAAAAATCGGTGTTTTTGTAACAATGATTAAAAGCTTCCAAGTTGAGGTCAATGAAAAAGATGCCTTCACGCTAGCAGAGCGTATCGCAAAAGCATCGGGTATTATGAGAGAACTTGTAAGTGAAAAAAATAAGGGACCTGAAGAGGTTGAACGCTTTCAAAATATTGAAGAACTCCTTGCAGGTATTCAAGAATTTGTAAACAGCAGTGAAGATGGTGAAGTTAAAACACTTGCTGACTTTATGCTTGAAGTCGCATTACTTACAGATGCTGACCAAGATAAACCAGAAGAAAAAAATCACGTTTCTCTCATGACCATACATTCGAGTAAAGGTTTAGAATTTCCAAATGTATTTCTCGTTGGCCTTGAAGAAAATCTTTTCCCTTCACAAATGGCACTTCAATCTCGAACTGAATTAGAAGAGGAAAGAAGATTATTTTATGTTGCCGTAACAAGAGCAATGAATTCATGTACGATTTCATATGCAAGCTCACGATTTTTATGGGGACAATCCATTAGCTGCGAACCGTCTAGGTTTCTAGATGAAATCGATGATGCATACTTGTCTTTTAATACGGTTAGAAAACCCATGGGTCGCCATGGATCAAACCAAGGATTTCCAGCGCGGACAGGTGGCTTGAACAAGCCTCTTGGCGCAGCACCTGCTGGTTTAAGATCACTTAAAGAAGTCAAAAGAACGCAACAATCTCAAGGGAAATCGGAAGGGATAGTCATAAAGGTTGGCTTCGACGTACAGCACGAAAGGTTTGGGAAAGGAAAAGTTACAAATGTTGAAGGAACTGGACCTGATCAAAAAGCCACTATTTTCTTTCCACACCATGGAAGCAAAACAATATTACTGCGCTTTGCCAATCTTGAAATCTTAAACTAATTAAAAATACTACACGTTGCTATCGATTTCACATACAAAATGAAATCCTTTTGCAATAAAACCTTCCCGGTAAAAAAGCTTATGCGAAGCATGGTTATGTGTGAAAGAATCTAACCCTAAAGAGGAGCAGTCCAATTTCTTGGCTATTGATTTTGCATAATTTATAAGCTTTGTGCCTAGACCCCTAGAACGACTACCCTCTGAAACGACAACGTGATCAAGTTCCAAATACTTTCCACACCAGAGCTTATTACCTACCCAAATACCAGCTAGCGCAATAATATTATCATTGTCACTTATAGCAATCATTGAATAATTGTTAGGTATCATAACATCCAATTGATTTGCGAAATCCGTATACACCATGTCAGGATATAATTCGAGCAGCAATTCATAAGCTTTCAACATCTCAGACTTTGTATTTAATTCAATAATTTCCATAATACGCTACTTTAAATAGGTCTCGAACAACCTTAAAATCCTCCTGTATTCATCAGTCCAAGATGAAGCCTTTTTAAACCCATGGGGCTCAACGGGAAAGACTGCCAAATCCCAATCTTTTTTACCTAATTCTATAAACCGTTGACTCAACCGAACCACATCTTGGAATTGAACATTATCGTCCACCATTCCATGAAGCATAAGCAATGGCTTTTCTAAATTTTCTGCAAAATAAATTGGTGAACTCCTGCGGTAAGCAATTGAATCGGTTTCAGGATAATTCAATATGTTACTGGTGTACTCATGGTTATAATGTGCCCAGTCGGTCACTGATCTCAACGCAGCACCACATGCAAATTCCTCAGGCTTTGTAAGTAATGCCATCAGTGTTATAAACCCACCATAAGACCCGCCGTAAATACCTATTCGTTTCGCATCTATACCCAATGAATCCACTGCATATCTTTTAACGGTAATATTGTCATCAAGGTCATACCCACCCATATGTCTATATATCGACGTTCGGTGATCCCGACCATAACCATCACTACCGCGGTAATCAACATCCAATACAGTATACCCTTTTTCCACCAACAAATTATGAAACATAAATTCTCGGTAATAGTTACTCCAAAAGTTATGTGCATTCTGAAGGTAACCAGCACCATGAACAAAAACAACAGCGGCATTATTCTTCTTTACAGCATCGGGCTCATAAACCCTGAAGTATATGTCTGTATCGTCAGAAGCTTTGAATGTTTTTACTGCGGGTACTAACCAATTTAAAGCATCAAAAGAATTTTTCGTACAATTTGTGAGTTGTTTTATCTCTTTTTTCTTTGTGTTTTTTGACAAGAACACCTCCCATGGTTTGTTCTTGTAAGAATACCGATACGCTAAATACTTTTCATCAGGAGATACACAGAGTTCAAAAGCACCATCCTTAACAAATAAAGGATTCATTGTATTATCCTGAATATTCAAAAGATAAACTTCTCTATTTCCCGGATGTGTTTTGTTGCAGGTTATGTAAAATGCATCCTCATTCTTTGAGCTTTGCACATTTCTAATCTCAAAGGATCCGTCAGTTAAAGGCCTTGTTATTTCTGAGGTTAAATTATACGCATACAAGTGGGAAAACCCTGTTCTTTCAGATTGAAACATGATTTCATTATCATTTGAAACCCAAGACAAAACCCCAGGCACCATATTCCAAGATGAAATTCCAGGCCCCCCAATCCAAGCCTCATCACGTTCGTGCACTAGCTCACTATATTCGCCAGTTGTTAAATCGATCAGGACTATCCATCTGTCCTTATTATCAGCAGAACGAATATCTAAAACTCCTTTCGTTTTAACCGCTGAAAAAACCATAGGATGAATAAATAAAGACCGATCTTCTTCATACAAAGCGCCAACTGAATCACCGAGATATTTCGGCTTCAGCCTAACATCTGTCAGAGAGGAAAAATCAAGCCAAAAAACAGAATCTGAACCTATGTGATACACACCCACCTTTTGATTGGGCTCATTGGCTGAAACTTTAGGCCTTGCTTGCTTTACTTCCGCCGCTCCTGACGAGGTCACATAATCCATATAAGAAGTTGACTCATTTTTTGCTGTCATATACTTCCTCAAGATCAAATAAGAGGCTGTCGGGTCAACTTGTATTGGTTGCAAACGACCTTTACCGATAAAAACTTCATTAAGAAAGGTTTTGGGCTCAGCATCGGCTTTGAGTTCGGAGAAATATTCAAACAATTCCTCTTGCTGCACCAACAAATGCGGCAAACCCAATTCCTTTTCTGGCACTTTTTTGTCCGTAAAGTTCGACACCTGACTTAATGAAGGGCCGTCTTCAGATAGATTCCAAACAAACAAATCATTCTTTTTTTGAAAGAATATCTTATCCTTTTGATTGACGCGTTGAAGATTAAACAACGCCTCTACCGAAAGATAGACTGGTTTTTCCGCGTTTTTAATTTTATCATAATAAACAATTCCATTGTTTTTTATTTCAAATTGTTTGTCAAAACCGCTTTGGCTTTCATCATAAAAAAAGTAATCCTCCGCCTCGACGGTATCGTAAGATTGTGATTTGAGGCTATAACATATCGTCTTCTGTTCATCTTTTATAAGACGATCAAAGCAAAGTTGCTCACCATTTACTGACCATTGTACGTTTGTTGGAGGAGCCCCAATGAAATCATAACCCTTCATTATTTCAGACAATTCAATCTGTGCGGCACATAATTGCGGCACAGCAAAGAGGAGACAAAGCAATTTCTTCATATGCTAAAAATACCAAAATGTTAGGCAAATTCTTTCAATTGAATAGGCTTTTGAGCTGAGCACCTAATATTTTTTTTGATACATTCGTGCTTATGAACGGAATCAAACGATTGCTCTTTTCTTTACTTAGTGAAAAACGCTACTTACGTCTACTGCATCGGGGCTTTTATATGATGCTTGATTTGGGACTTTTAAAAGGCAACTATAAATTCAAGTTTCATTATAAAATCTATTCCCTCATCAAAAAAGACGATGTGATTTTAGATATTGGTGCAAACCTCGGTTACTTTTCTAAATCTTTTTCAAGATTAGCTCCAGAAGGAAAAGTTATATGTGTTGAGCCACTCCCCCAATACTTTGATGTGTTAACCTATTTTCTTGGACAAAAGAAAAATACAAAAATTCACAATGTCGCTCTCGGTAAAGATACGGGTTCCGTGACAATGGTATTACCAATGCAAAATGGAATGATCCGGACAGGTCTCCCCCACATATCAACAAGCAAAACAAAAAGTACGGAACGCACACAAGAGGTTCAGCTTGTAAACCCATTAAGTCTAATAGAAAATGTAAATAAACTCGACTACATTAAATGTGATGTCGAAGGTTATGAATGGGTTATCTTTCAAGAGTTAAAACCTGCTATAGAAAAACACCTTCCGATAATTCAGATCGAAATTGACGAAAAAAATAGAGAAAAGCTTTTAACCTTTTTCTTAGCATTAGGCTATGTTCAATACGGTATCTCTAAATTTAAACTTAAACAAGAAAGCGGTGCACAAGAAGAAGCTGGAGATTATTTATTTGTACACGAATCAAAAGAATCCTCATTTAAAGCGCAAATTAAATGAATAAGCTCTTAGTCTTTGCGTTTATACTATGCCTAACAACGAGCTGCAAGAAGGGAGCAGGAACCTTTGAGATTTCAGGTGAGATAACAAACCTTTCTACTGCATCAGGACTTGAAGGCTGTTGGCTTTATCTGTATAGTTATCCCGTTGGAACAAATGAAGAATTATTAACGGATTCCACAATTTCAAACGCAGAAGGATTCTATTCCTTTCAATTTGAGCGGGCACAGATCGAAAAGTATAAAATCAAATACAAAAAAGAAGGGTATTTTGAAGGCGAAAGGCTGGTTTACTTTTCAGAGCTCACACTTGAAGCACCAAATATTATCAATCTTGAAACCAACGGAAAAGCTTGGGCTGGAATTCGCATAATTAATCAAAACCCTGAGGCATTAGACCATTTTAGATACATTAAGCAGGAAGGTAAAACAGATTGCCTTGAATGCTGCCCTTCAACTGAACAGAATTTCTATGGGGCATTAGATACCACCATCTATTGCATAAATAATGCAAATGAACCATATTCGATTCTGTATTGGGTGATTGGAACCCCCCTTCTGGATGTGGTATCTACGAATACCTCTCTAGGCGATACATCGCTCATCGAAATCACCTATTAATAAAAGCTTTTCACTTACACGAAACGTATTATTGGTAGTAATTTATTGCAAAAAAAAGACTATTTTTGCGTACAAATTTTAGAAAATGACTGAAAACTTTTCCTTAGAAGACTTAAAACAAAAATACAACAACAGCAAAAGCTTTAGAATATCAACTATTGCTATCGGTTCTGTTGCACTTATCATACTCGGATACCTAGGCTACAGACAATTTATGTGGAAGCCGGAAAATGAAAAATCTAAGGCCTCCTACTACGTCGCTTTAAATGCAGTCACCAACGAGGATCAAAACGCTACTGCCGACACTTCAAAAGCTTCTGCGAAGAATGACCCAATAAAAAAGTTGCAGAAAAGTGTTAAGAAATATGATGGTAAAATTGGAGGAGAAGTAAGTAAATACCTTCTTGCAACGCAATACATGCGCAAAGGGAAATATAAAGAGGCACTCACCCTTTTAGAAAGCGTTTCTGTTGAGGACACCTATGTAAGTGTTCAAGTTGTAGGTTTACAAGGAGACTGCCAATCAGAACTGAATAAGTTTGAAGATGCGTATGAGCTTTACAAAACAGCTGCAAATATGAATGCAAACAACTTTACAAGTCCAATGTATTTATTTAAAGCAGGTTTAGTAGCTGAGCAGTTAAAAAAATACGATTTAGCGAAAAGTCACTTCGAAACAATCGCTGTACAATACCCTAAATCATTTTACGCGAAAGAAAAAAACTTAGAAGCGTACATCGCAAGAAACGCTCAATAACATATGATTTATGGCAACGTCCAATAAAAATCTATCAGCTTACGACAAAGAAAAAGTTATAAATGGTGCCGATTTAAATATCGGCATTGTTGTTTCTGAGTGGAACGGAGAAATCACATCCAAACTTTGTGATGGCGCCGTGCAAACCCTTTTAGAAAACAATGTTTCAAAAGAAAACATTACAATCCAAAAAGTACCAGGCGCTTTTGAATTACCATTAGGTGCACAATTTCTTTTAAAAAGTAAAAAATTTGACGGTATAATCACTGTCGGTACTGTAATTCAAGGAGAAACAAAACATTTTGACTTTGTTTGCCAAGGAGCAACAGATGGTATTATGCGCGTAATGCTTGATTTCAATACCCCAATCTCATTTTGTGTACTTACCGACAATACGCGAGAGCAATCCATTGCAAGATCAGGTGGTATTCACGGAAATAAAGGCATTGAAGCAGCAGTCAGCCTTCTTCAAATGATTGAGACGCACAAAACATTATTATGACACTTATAAAATCAATCTCGGGAATCCGAGGAACAATAGGCGGGAAAGTAAATGAAGGCCTGACGCCGATAGATACGGTAAAATTCGCCTCAGCTTACGGGACTTGGTTAATAAATAACAACCCCAATCAAAAACTAAAAGTGGTTATTGGTAGAGACGCTAGACCTTCTGGTCAAATGGTATCTGATTTGGTATGTTCTTCATTAATAGGCTTAGGTATTGATGTTATCAATTTAGGACTTTCAACAACGCCGACGGTTGAAATAGCAGTTCCGATGGAAGGAGCTCATGGTGGGATCATCCTAACTGCAAGTCATAATCCAAAACAATGGAACGCATTAAAGCTTCTTAACGAGAAAGGAGAATTCATCTCGGGCGAAGAAGGAAATACATTATTAACTATTGCTGAACAAGCAGCATTTGAATTTGCAGAAGTTGATAACATCGGAACCGTCCGAAACGACAGTAGTTATTTACAAAAGCACATTGATTCTGTACTTAACTTAGCACTGGTAAATGTCGAAGCGATTAAAGCTGCAGATTTTAGCGTTGTGATTGATGCTGTTAATTCTACAGGGGGGATTTTTATACCTGCATTGTTAGAAGCTCTAGGTGTTCAAAAAATCACAAAACTTTACTGTGAACCAAATGGCCAATTCCCTCATAATCCGGAACCCTTACCCGAACACTTGACTGACCTATCTTCAAAAATAATAGAAACCAAAGCTGATGTCGGCTTCACAGTAGATCCCGATGTTGATCGACTTGCGATGGTCTGTGAGGATGGTAGTATGTTTGGAGAAGAGTACACTTTAGTTGCGGTTGCGGACTACGTGCTAAATCATACACCAGGCTCTACTGTATCAAACCTATCCTCAACAAGAGCATTAAGAGACGTAACAGAGGGAAAAGGAGAAGTTTACCATGCCTCAGCCGTAGGAGAAGTAAATGTTGTTTCTCTTATGAAACAGACAAAAGCAGTTATTGGTGGTGAAGGAAACGGCGGTATAATCTATCCTGAATCTCATTACGGCCGAGATGCATTAGTCGGAATTGCATTGTTTTTATCGCATTTAGCACTAAAAAAGTGTAAAACCTCTCAACTTCGTGATAGCTTTCCAAAATATTGTATCTCTAAAAACAAAATCCAACTAACGCCAGACATTAATGTTGATGACGTTCTTACTCAAATGGCAGACAAATACAGTGGTGAAGAGGTTGACACTACGGACGGTGTGAAAATTTATATCGAAAAGGAATGGGTTCATCTGCGAAAAAGCAATACCGAACCAATTATTCGTATCTACTCAGAAAGCGAATCAATGGCAGCAGCTAATGAATTGGCTAACAGAATCAAAGGAGATATAAACACTTTTATTTAAAAGGTTTTAATACTATCTTATTAACAATCCGCCTTTCATAACTCAATTCGTTTTTAATTCATTGCAGTCATCACAACTGTATATTACGACGAACTTAAAAATTAATTTAACATGAAAAAGTTAGCTATTTTATTAGGAGCTGTTGTAATGTCTGGTACATTATTGGCTCAAAAACCTTCAAGTGATGATTCAAACTACTCATTGGAAGGAATGATTAATTATTCAGATATGGGATTTGAGTGGAATGCGCCAAACCTCAGAATGCGTTATTTTGTAAATGACAATATTGCGGCAAGAGTTACATTAGGCATGTCTTCATCTTCGGAAACAATGAATGTTTATGAGGCGGGAGGATCTGGAACTGGGACAATAGATATGGGGTCAATGAGTTGGTCTCTTGGTCTTGGTGCGGAATACCATTTATCGGGAACAGATAGGCTGTCACCTTATTTCTCTGCTGGCCTTGCATTTGGCGGAATGTCAATGACAGAAGATTGGTCTAATTCGGATGGAGTTGATTATATGGCAGATATGACAGCTTCAGTAGAATCTTCTGGTTCAACATTTGGATTAGGTTTAGGTGCAGGAGTCGATTATTATATATTCGACAATATCTATATCGGAATGGAGATGGGATTGAGCTGGGATAGTTACACTGACGGTGGAGGAAGTGCCTCTATTACTGGAGGTGGAACTACGACAGATATAACGACAGAATCATCAGGATCCGTGAGCGCATTGTCTCTTGGTGGTGGAAACATGGGTTTCAGAATCGGTTGGAGATTCTAAAAACCAAAAACCAATAAACTTAAAGAGGGCTTCGGCCCTCTTTTTTTTTATTTAAACTTTCATTTCAATAAGAATCATAGAATTTTCGCGAGAAAATAATTTGATATGATTAATTTTAAAGCAAGAGAAATATGGAAGAGACGAGAAAAAGAATTGAGGTTTGTTTCACACCTGGAGAATATGATTACTTCAAAGATGAATTCGAAATTGTTGTAGTCATAGATGTGCTTCGGGCCACAACAGCTATATGTGCGGCATTTGACAATGGGATAAAATCAATTATTCCAGTACCTACATTAGAAGACGCACGTGAGTACAAAAAACAAGGCTATCTTGTCGGTGCAGAGCGCAAAGGTCAAATTGTTGAAGGCTTTGATTTTGGCAACTCCCCCTACTCCTACATGAAGGAAGAGTTTAAAGGAAAAGAAGTCGTATTAACAACGACGAATGGCACAAAATCAATCGCTGCTGCAAAAGATGCAGACACAGTTGTCATTGGAGCATTGGTCAATTTAGATGCGATGATTGAATGGCTCATAAAACAAAATAAAAACACCCTTTGTTTGTGCTCAGGCTGGCAAGACAAATTCAATCTTGAAGACACTATTTGCGCAGGGGCAATTTCAGAGGCCCTAATTGCTACTGGCAATTACACATCCATTGAAGATTCGTCAATCGCAGCGAAGTACCTCTATATATCTGCAAAGGACAACTACATGGGTTACCTCAAATCTAGTTCACACAGAAGAAGACTACGGAATCTCAACTTAAATAAAGATGTCAAGTATTGTCTCACCCCTAATCTTTCCAAATCTGTACCTATTCTTAAAGATGGAAAACTCTACAACCAAGAATGAAATATCTGATTCTTTCTATTTGCATTCTCATTTCTCTATCGGTAAATCAAACGCATAAAAAAATAACGTGGGGCTTTTTTGGACATAAAAAAATCAATCGGATATCCATATTTACGTTACCCGACGAAATGTTTGGTTTCTACAAAGAGCACATTGAATACATAACAGAACATGCTGTAGACCCTGACAAGCGCCGTTATGCCGTGGATGGTGAAGCACCATGTCATTATATTGATCTTGACCATTATTATCACAAGGGAGAGGACCCTTACACCGTAATGCCTGAAAAATGGAAAGATGCAGTTGAGAAATTCACAGAAGACACCTTGCAAGCATACGGAATCGTTCCTTGGCACATTCAAAGAATGAAATACAGACTTCAAAAGGCTTTTGAGCGAAAAAATGTTGATTTAATACTAAAATACTCTGCAGATATTGGCCATTACATTGGTGATGCTCACGTGCCGCTTCATACTACTGAAAATTATAATGGCCATATGACAAACCAAAAAGGGATTCATGGCTTGTGGGAAAGTCGTCTTGTAGAAATTAACTCAACGAACTACGATTATTTTGTAGGAAAAGCGAAATATGTTGAGAATGTACTTGACTTTGCCTGGGAGGCTGTTAAAGGTTCACACAATGCTTTGGACTCTGTCTTTAACATGGAAATTGAAACCACAAAAGAAATACCACAAAACCTAAAATACAGCTACGAGAGACGCGGGAACGTAACAACAAAAGTCTATTCAAAGGAATTCTGCGATTTATACCATTCTAAAATGAACGGAATGGTTGAAAGGCGCATGAAACGCGCGATAATCTCCATTGGATCTATCTGGTATACCGCTTGGGTAGATGCTGGACAACCCGACCTAAGAGCTTTACAATATTCTAAGCCAAGTGAAAATCTAATCAATGAACTTCAAGTTTTAGATGACGCATACCATCAGGGACTTCATAAAGGAAGAATCTGTGATTAAACTTCTATTATTTGATTTTGTGAAATCTGAATTCAATTCATTTAAATAAATACGCTTAAAAATAATTAACATCTGATGAAAAAAACACTATTCCTTTTAACAATACTATTCTCAATAGAATCATTCGCTCAACTAACAAACGAAAACTTTATAAGTGAAATTAATGCCTGTTTAACGACCAACCCCATTAATGGGTTGTGTGAATCGAGCATTTATGGCGTTATGCCTGACTGGGATGTTAGTCAGGTAACAGATATGTCTTGGGCCTTTGATGACCAAATAGAATTCAATGGTGATATCAGCGCATGGGATGTAAGTAACGTTACCAATATGAGCTTTATGTTTACATCAAATCCATACAGTGGAGGGACCGCATTTAACCAAAACATTGGAGAATGGAATGTTAGTAATGTCACTAATATGGAGATGATGTTTGGGCGGTCTACCGCATTCAATCAAAACATAGGTAATTGGGATGTAAGCAACGTAATCGATATGTCCTATATGTTTTTAGGGGCAAATTCATTCAATCAAGACATCGGAAATTGGGATGTCAGCAATGTGACCAAGATGCATTCAATGTTTACGAGTGCTGTTTCTTTCAATCAAGATATAGGAGAATGGAATGTCAGTAATGTAACCAACATGATTTCCATGTTCGGAAATGTTAATGGACCTTCTCCCGTGCCATACGCTGGTGCTATTTCCTTCAATCAAGATATCGGAGATTGGGATGTAAGCAATGTTGATGTTATGATAAACATGTTCAAAGGTGCAACCGCTTTTGATCAAAACATTAGCGCCTGGGATGTTAGTAACGTGTCAAACATGTCACAAATGCTGAATTTATCAGGCCTTTCTATTGCCAATTATGATGCGCTACTAATGGGATGGTCCACCCAAGATGTACAGCCCAGTGTCCCACTCGGTGCTTTAGGCCTAAAATATTGCCTCGGAGAATCAGCAAGGCAAAATCTTATCAATACACACAATTGGAGTATCCTAGACGACTCATTGGACTGTCCAGTCGCAAATATTTTCTATCCAAACGAGTTAGAAATCTCAATTTATCCAAATCCTACAACAAAAAAGGTTTTTATCGATTGGAATGACACACCATTACATATAGCGCTCTATGATTTGTTAGGAAACCGAGTATTGCATAAAAATTTCACCAATTACTGTGATTTAAGTCATTTAGAAAGTGGTATTTACAAGGCTGTAATTTCTAATGGTTTGAAATCAACCACAAAGAAAATCGTCAAAAACTAATGTAATCAAAGTTTTGAGGTTTCAGCTGAGCATCAAATGTCATACTATTTTCCTATACTTTATTCTCTTGGGACCTGAATCGCCTAATCTTTTCTTACGATTTTCCTCATAGTCAGAATAGGTACCTTCAAACCAATACACCTCAGAATCACCCTCGAAAGCAAGGATATGGGTGCAAATCCGATCTAAAAACCATCTATCATGGGAAATAACAACGGCACATCCCGCAAAATTTTGAATCCCCTCTTCCAAAGCACGCAGCGTATTTACATCTATATCATTGGTTGGCTCATCAAGAAGTAGCACATTAGCCTCTATCTTCAAAGTCATAGCTAAATGCAAACGGTTTCGCTCACCTCCTGATAAAACACCAACTTTCTTATTTTGATCTGAACCGCTGAAATTGAATTTGGATAAATACGCGCGTGAATTAATCTTTTGATTACCAACCTCAACATATTCCAAACCACTCGAAACCACATCAAAAACAGATTTTTCAGGCTGGATATCCTTGTGTGTTTGATCCACATAGCCTAGCTTAACAGTTTCACCTACCTGAAACTGACCTCCATCGGGCTGCAATTCATCCATTATCATTTTAAAAATTGTGGTTTTACCGGCACCATTTGGCCCGATTACTCCAACAATTCCTGCAGGCGGCAATTTAAAATTCAGGTTATCATACAGTAATTTCTCACCAAAAGATTTAGAGACACTTTCAGCATCTATCACATTGGTTCCCAGTCTTGGACCATTCGGTATCGGAATCTCTAGTATATCATCTTTTGCCTTAGAATCCTGAGATAACATTTTCTCATAATTTTGAATTCTTGCTTTATTCTTTGCCTGCCTCGCTTTCGGATTCATACGTACCCATTCAAGCTCTCTCGCTAATACTTTTTGTCGTTTTGATTCTTGTTTTTCTTCTTCCTTAAGTCGCTTTCCTTTTTGTTCTAACCAAGAAGTATAGTTTCCTTTCCATGGGATCCCCTCTCCTCTATCTAATTCTAAAATCCATCCTGCTACATTGTCCAAGAAATACCTATCGTGGGTAACTGCAATCACCGTTCCTTTGTACTGCTGAAGATGCTGCTCAAGCCAATCAATAGATTCTGCATCCAAATGGTTGGTAGGCTCATCTAAAAGTAAAATGTCAGGATTCTTTAAAAGCAAACGACAAAGTGCTACACGGCGTTTTTCACCACCTGAAAGTGTACCTATCTTCTGATCGTCTGGAGGACAACGCAGGGCATCCATTGCGCGGTCTAACTTATTATCTAGCTCCCAAGCATCCAAAGCATCTATCTTATCAGAAACCTCTCCTTGCCTTGCAATTAACTTCTCCATTTTATCAGGATCATTAAGTACAGCTTCATCCATAAATGAGGCATTTATTTCCTCGTATTCTTTAAGAACATCAACGGTTTCTTGACATCCTTCCATTACTATTTCCTTTACCGTTCTCTCCAGGTCTAACTCAGGTTCCTGTGGTAAATAACCGACCGAATACCCCGGAGAAAAAACTACATCTCCCTGATACGCCTGATCTAAACCTGCTATAATTTTCATAACAGTAGATTTACCAGAACCATTTAAACCTATAATTCCAATCTTAGCACCATAAAAGAATGAAAGGTGGATATTCTTAATGATTTGCTTTCCCTGTGGTGTTGCTTTAGTGACACCTACCATAGAAAAAATTACCTTTTTATCATCAGCCATATTATTTGAATATTTTATTTGTGTGAATCTTCCATTTAGCTAAACGAAAGTTTATTGCTGTTTTTAGCACACCCAAGCCATAAGTTACCGAGCGGCTGAAATTAATTGAGGACGCTTCCTCGAAATATTTTGTGGGACAGGTGACTTCACCAATCTCAAAATCTTTAAAACAAATTTGTGCGATCATCTGATTGTCAAAAACAAAATCATCAGAGTTCTGATGAATGTTAATTTCCTCAAACACCTCTTTTGAGAATGCGCGATAACCGGTATGGTACTCAGAAAGTTTTTGCCCCATAAGTATGTTCTGAAACAAAGTTAGAATTCGGTTGGCCACGTATTTATAAACTGGCATACCCCCCTTCAATGCACCCTTTCCAAGAATTCTCGAACCAAGAACAACAGGATAAACTTCAAAAGCAATGATTCCTGAAATCGCATGAATCAGCTTTGGTGTATATTGATAATCTGGATGAAGCATAATAATAATATCTGCGCCCAATTCAAGCGCTTTGGTGTAACAAGATTTCTGATTACCTCCGTAACCTTTATTGGACTCGTGACGAATGACATGCGCGATACCTAGCTCCTCAGCAATCACCGATGTATTGTCTTTACTAGCATCATCAACTAATATAACAGCATCAACAATTTCCATTGGAATTTCGCTATAAGTCTTTGCCACCGTACTTGCCGCATTGTATGCGGGAAGTACAACTGCTATTTTCTTTCCATTTAACACGGCATAAAAATAATGAGGATATGTGAATTGAACACCTATTTCATGCACCGAATCAATCTTTCCTTAAATTTGTGTCATGAATGCTTTAGCTCCACTTGCCGAAAGAATGCGCCCAAAAAATCTGGAAGCATATATAGGACAAGAACACCTACTTGCTGATAATGCACCTTTGACGCGCGCTTTAGAGGCTGGTATTATTCCTTCTATGATTTTCTGGGGTCCTCCAGGAGTTGGCAAAACAACATTGGCTTACCTCGTTGCGGAAAAGTTAAAAAAGACTATTCACACATTATCTGCAATATCTTCGGGTGTGAAAGATGTTAGAGAGGTCATTGCAAAAGTTCAAAATGCAGGGATGTTTCAGGAGTCGGGAACCATTCTTTTCATTGATGAAATACATCGGTTTTCGAAATCGCAACAAGATTCATTACTAGGCGCAGTAGAAAAAGGAGTTGTTACCTTGATTGGAGCTACTACGGAGAATCCGTCATTTGAAGTTATATCCGCCCTCTTATCTCGTTGTCACGTCTACACCTTAAAGGACCATTCGAAGAAAGATCTCATTGCTCTGCTTCAAAGAGCGATCACACAGGATAGAGTTTTAGCACAACGAAAAGTCACATTCAAAGAGTACGATAGTCTTCTTGCTATATCGGGCGGTGATGCGAGAAAGATTTTAAATGTTTTTGAAATTATAATAAGTGCGTTCCCTGAAAATGAAAGTATTGAAATCACGAATAAACTAGTTCAAGACAATGCGCAACAATCCTTAGCGCGCTACGACAAGGATGGAGATCAACACTACGACATTATATCTGCTTTCATTAAGGCCATTCGGGGTAGCGATGCTAATGCTGCTGTTTATTGGTTGGCACGAATGGTTGAAGGAGGAGAAGACCCAAAGTTTATTGCTCGACGTTTAATCATTTCAGCAGCCGAAGATATCGGTTTGGCAAATCCAAATGCATTACTTCTTGCAAATAATACATTTCAGGCAGTCGAAAAAGTTGGCTGGCCAGAATCGAGGATTATTTTAGCTCAATGTGCGATTTACTTAGCCGATAGCCCCAAAGGAAATGGCGCATACATGGCGATAAATAATGCACAACAAGTCGTACAAAAAACAGGCAATCTCAATGTTCCTATTGCTCTTCGTAATGCATCAAGTACATTAATGAAAGAACTCGGTTATGGTGAGAAATATAAATACAGCCATGACTTTGATGGCAACTTTGTAGCGCAAGAGTTTTTACCTGAAGAAATCAAGGGGCTTTCTTTTTACAAAGCAGGTTCAAGCGCAAAAGAGCAAACTATTGCACAAAACCAAAACAAACTTTGGAATAATAAATACAAGAAGTAATGGGTAAGTTATTGTATTTCTTTATTCTCTTACCGCTTTCATGGCTGCCTTTTAGCGCACTCTACACTTTATCTTATTTGCTATACTTTTGTTTGTTTTATGTTTTTAGATATCGAAAAGAAATTGTCTTCCAGAACATCAGCAAAAGCTTTCCTGAAATGGATACTAACTCTCATCTCCAAATTGCAAAAGACTACTATCGCCATTTTGCAGATGTTATTGTTGAAGGCATAAAAAACCTGAATATTTCAGAAAAATCTCTTAAAAAGAGATACCGCGTTATAAATCCTGAAATCGCAAATAACTTTTTTGAAAAAAATAAGAGCATTATTTTATGTGCTGGTCATATAAATAATTGGGAATGGTGGATCACCCATCAAAATAAAGCACTTGAGCACCAAGCGATTGGTATTGGAATGCCCTTAACACAAAAATCATTAGGTGCAAAAATCAATGAAAGAAGAGAAAGAATGGGCATGATTGTCACTGATTCTTTACAATACAAAGCAGCCATAAAAACATTGGAAGACCGGGTATTCGCACTACTTATCTTAGGAGATCAATCTCCTGGCAGTGTCAAAAAAAGCTATTGGACAACATTTCTACATCAAGAAACTGCATTTACCTTCGGAACAGAAATGATTGCAAACACTTATAACCTACCTGTGATCTATTACTCGGTTAGAAAGGTCAAACGTGGTTTTTATGAACTTGAACTTAAAATTCTAACTGAAGAACCCTTATCTTTACCCTATGGTAAATTGACTGAAAAATATGTTTCGGCATTAGAGCATGATATCATAAATCAACCGAGCCAATGGATTTGGTCTCACAAAAGATGGAAAAAAGAAGTACCAAATGATCTCAATTCAATTAAAAATGAACATCAAAAGCATTTTAATACTCGTTTTCGTAGCAACTAGCCTCTCGACGACCTCACTAATTGCCCAGTATAAACACTATGCCGACTCAAAAACCCACTCTAGAGGAATTACAGGTTTTAAGAATAGTTTATACTTAAGTTCAAATACTGGACTTGTATACGAGTACAATGTTAAAACGCATAAATCGAGATGTCTGAATCTCTCCTCACCGCTGCATGAGCTGAGAGACATCGATGTAAATGGACAGAAAATTATTGCGATGCAAAGCCATGACGTAAGCCAACTCTCTTACATTTTGAATGGTAAACCCATGCGATTAAGTATAGATGCCAACGCGGTTTTCTTTGATGGAATGGCAATGTATGCACTCAAAGGAATGCTCTTTGGAGACCCTGTTAATGGTAAGTTTCCAATTTACTACACGAATTCTGGCGGTATCAAATGGTTTCCAACAAAAACAACAGTTAATGCACTGGAAGGTGAGTTTGGATTTTCAGCAAGTGGCACGAGTATCGTATACATTGATGGTTCTTTTATTATTGTAACCGGCGGTCTCAACTCAAGATTTATTAGCACCTCTGACATGGGTGAAACTTGGTCCAGCTCAAAATTACCATTTGAATCAAAAGCGAGCTCCGGCGCCTATTCAGTTGCGATGAATGACCTCAATAATGGCGTTGTTGTAGGTGGGAACTATAAACGCCCTGAGGATGCAACAAGAAATTGTTTTATCACCAACGATGGAGGCAAAACCTGGAAGCCATCAAAGAAAGGTCCAAATGGTTACCGTTCATGCGTTATCGTTCATAAAGGTGTGTATTATGCTTGTGGAACTAGCGGTATTGATTACTCACTAGACCAAGGTATGAATTGGTCTGCACTTACAACAGGGAAGTTTTACAGCCTGGCTGTTTTAAAAAACAAGCTTTATGCTTCTGCATCTGAGGGGAGAATCGCGAAATTCAAACTCGTAAAATAAGCATAAGCTTTTCAACTTTTCCTTAGGCTATTTTAGACTTTCGATTATTTTTGTAAAAAATTTATTTATGAGTGCTATAGAACGAATTCAATGCTTAATTATAGGTTCCGGCCCTGCAGGGTATACCGCGGCAATTTATGCAGCACGAGCTGACATGAAACCAGTCCTTTATGAAGGGTTACAGCCAGGAGGACAGTTAACTACTACAAATGAGGTTGAGAATTTCCCAGGATACAAAGATGGTGTGACTGGACCTGAAATGATGATAGAGTTAAAGGAACAAGCACAGCGTTTTGAAACGGATGTGAGACCCGGTTTTATTAACAAAGTAGATTTCTCAGGTGAGGTTCATAAATGCTGGTCTGATGATGGCAAAGAAATTCATGCTGACACTGTAATCATTTCAACAGGTGCCTCCGCGAAATACCTAGGACTTGATAGCGAACAAAAATATTTAAAACTTGGCGGTGGCGTCTCCGCATGCGCGGTTTGTGACGGTTTCTTTTACCGTGGGCACGAAACGGTAATTGTTGGCGCTGGTGACTCCGCTTGCGAGGAGGCGCATTATCTTTCTAAACTATGTACCAAGGTAACGATGCTTGTTCGTAGAGACGAGTTTAGAGCCTCTAAAATTATGGCGGAAAGAGTACGTAAAACTGAAAATATTGAAATCCTTTACAATACAGAAACCAAAGAAGTACTCGGCGACGGACAACTGGTTACCGGAGTTAAGGCTTTGAATAATAAAACAAATGAGGAAGTCGAAATCCCATGTACAGGCTTTTTCGTTGCTATTGGCCATAAGCCAAACACGGATATATTTAAGGATTTCTTAAACTTGGATGAGACCGGTTATATCGAATATGAAGAACCTGGAACGAGCTATACAAACGTAAAAGGCGTATTTGTTGCTGGTGATGCAGCGGATAAAACGTACAGACAAGCGGTTACGGCAGCGGGAACAGGATGTATGGCGGCTTTAGATGCAGAGAGATATCTCGCAGCGAAGCATTAAATCTACTTCATACAGTCAAATAGAGCCTCTGCCAGTTCATCCGGTATCTCTTCATGCGTTTCGTAATACTTAATATAGGCATCATCTGTCTTAAAGTGCGTTTTAACTTTAGTACCATAACAGTCGCAGTCGTAGACATCATCGATACATTTCTCAGTGAAGTCAGCCATGGTTTTGTTCATAGACTCTTCAGGACTACCGCATGAAACAAACAGAGACAATAGACCTGCTCCGCATACAGTCTTTAATAACTTCATTTTTCTTTGTTTAAAAAGGTAAATCCACAGATTCAACCTCTGATTCATCAATATTTTCACCACAAGGACAAAGGTCATCCATTTTTGCTAAAAAAGCATCCCGATTCCCTGTACTTTCGTCGGCATTCATTTTATTGTAATCTTCGTAATTTGGAAAAGATTTCATTACCTCTCGCTTAAAACAAAGAATATTAAAAGATCTGTTCTCATTAATAAGCTTCTCACAATCGGCCATAACCCCCTCTTGTCTCTCAGTTGTCCAACCATTATTCATTTTGGACGTTTTGGATATCATTACACCACTTACAAAACAAGCAACCAGAACCCAAGTTAAACCTGCAATTTGAGCTAATTTATTCCCCTCGCTTTTCGCTTTCCCCATGAGCCTGATTCCTAAAAACACGAATAGGAATCCAACTAAAGAAGTCAATATAAGACGGAACATCATTTTATTTTCAATTGACCAAGACTCTCCCTTGAGGAGAAATAAAGATATGGCCAAAACACCTCCTGTCAAAGCAATTAAAAAGGTTAGACCTCCATAGATGGTAAAACGCTCATTATTGTCGGCTTTGCTCGATTTTCGTAATTTATATCCGAGATACATTCCTGCAATTGAGAGTAGAAGTATGGCTAAAAGTTTCATAATTTTCTGATAATTTAAGATAAATATAACAAATCAATCAAGGAATTCACAGACTGAATCTTTATTTTAGCATGATAATTGCAAACCAAAGCGGGAACAGTTTTGTTTTCACTAATTAAAAGTATAATCATATGAAATTTATTCTATCAAGCTTATTGGTGCTTTTCATGGCACAAGGCTCTATTGCTCAAAACAGATCAATTGGCGGCGTTACATTTCCACCAAAATTAGACATTAAAGGAACTTCACTTTACTTTAACGGATGTGGGTTAAGAGAAAAGTACACCTTAGACCTATATGTAGCTGGTCTTTATCTCGATAAGACAACCATGGATGCAAAGAAAATCATGGCCTCAAGTTCTAGTTCTGCAATTAAATTGGTAATTACGTCGAGTAAGGTTACCCGCGACAAATTCAACGAATCCGTAAAAGACGGTTTTGAAAACGCAACTACAGGTAAAGCGACTGCTGCTGAAATTGCTAAATTCAAAGGTTTCTTTTCAGAACCATTCAAAGTTAAAGATGAAATCTTGATGATTTATGTACCTGGAAAGGGAGTTGCAGTAACCATTAATGGAAAATACAAAGGAATCGTTGAAGGTTTAGAGTTTAAAAAACGACTCTATGCTATTTGGCTTGGAGATAAACCGGCGAGTGCTAAATTGAAAAAAGGAATGCTCGGCAGACTTTAATCGACAATTAAATTACAAAGGCTTCATATGAAGCCTTTTTTTATGTTCTAATCTTTTTGATTTATGAAATATCCCCTACTACTCTTTCTCTTTCTTGTAACACAAAACCTTATCTCTCAAAATACCATTCGCGTTATTGGACATAGAGGTTGCAGGGGGGTAATGCCCGAAAATACGATATCAGGTTTTCAGCGTGCATTTGATCAAGGTGCTGATGGTATTGAGTGGGATGTCGTCGTAAATGGAGAGGGAAAGCTTGTAGTATCACACGAGCCTTATTTTCATCCTGATTTTTGCCTTGATAAGGATGGTGAAATGATCAAAGACGAAAAAAAATATAATATCTACAAAATGACTCAGGATGAAATTGAAGCCTTTGATTGCGGTTCTAAAACGCATAAAAACTTCCCTGAACAAGAAAAGTTTAAAGCAACAAAACCACTTCTGAAGGAGGTCGTTGAATTGCTTCCTGTTAAAGCATTCGGAAAATTGATTCTATTTGAAATAAAGTCAGATGAACCAGAATACGGTATCTCACAGCCTTATCCTGAAGCATATGTTGATTTAATCCTCAAGGAGGTTGTGGCTTATAAACTTAAAAATGTGGTTTATATGAGCTTTGATAAAAATATCATTGAGGCTCTTTATAAAAAAAATCCTGAGCTTCGATTGGCCTACCTCACCTACTTGCCCTCTAAATCTGCAAAAGCATTCTTAAGAGAGCTATCTTTTAAACCTTTTGCATTAGGCATGTTTCACATGACATTAAATACAAGAAAGCTGAGACAGCTCAGCTCCAAGGGCGTTCAAGTATACGCCTGGACAGTTAATCAACCAAAAGACGCAAATAGAATGATGGAGCTCGGTATTGACGCAATTATAACCGATTATCCAAAAACCATCATAAATACACGCGGATCCTACTCGGATCGTCCAAAAAGAATAAAGCGTAATGGAACCCCTGTTTTTTAATATTCTTTGTGAACCCTTTTTGAAATTACACGTTAATAGTTCTAACTTTGTAAAAACGTTCTTTGGGGTCGACATTGGATTTGACAGCGGTAGCATTGGTCAAGTGTCAGCATGCAGAGGGTTGTGGTGAACCTCTTAAATATCATGTCACAAACTATAATTGACAATACGTCATACGCACTTGCTGCTTAATTAACGGAATGTTAATTGGCTTAATTCCACTGAATAATAGTAGGTAGAACAAGTACTTCCGGCAGGCTTCGGCCCGTTAGGTCCGCCAACAGGAAGTCCAAATCATCGGGCTGGTGCTCACGACGGTACTAAGTGAGCATAAGAAACTAGTGTCTAAGTTAAAGTTTTGGGGGTCTCTGTCCGAACTTTAATCGAAAACCAATCAGAAACTAAGCATGTAGAAAGCTTGAAGAATCGTCGTTTGGACGAGGGTTCGAACCCCTCCGACTCCACTGTATTGAAAGCCCGGCCCTATGGTCGGGTTTTTTTGTTTGGCAAATATTGACTTTGGATTAAGACATAAATTATGTTTTTACTTTTTGGCAATGTCTCTCGTCACTTTTTGCAATTTAGTAAACTAAAAATCTTTAGAGAATTTTAACAAGGCATTCAATACAATGAATTCCACTTCAATTATTCTTAAATTTATGAGATGATAAAGGAACCAAAAAAGAAAGAAACTGACTACTTTATTGGTATCGGCTTATGTTTTGGAGTCGCGTTTGGTGCAGCTTTCGACAACATAGGTCTTGGTATAGCTCTAGGTCTTCTTTTTGGCGCAGCTATTCAGCAATACAAGAAAAAGAAAGATAAAGCTTAATGGCGCTGCTCACTGGCATACTTTTGGGTTTAGGAACCATACTCTTTATAGGACCCGTTTTCTTTTACCTCATCAAAAGCACCCTAGAATCTGGCTTTAAAGCAGGATTGTCTGTGGCCTTTGGAATCATCCTCGGAGATATGCTTTGTTTGGGAATTGCACTTTACAGCGCTACTGAATTTAATGCATCACCTACTTTTGAATTTTGGGCTTCGATATTAGGAGGTTTAATCTTACTTATTATTGGACTCAAATATGTCCTTAAACCCAACCTCAACGCGACCGTGAAAGGTCGTCTAAAAAGAAGCTCTCTATTGGTTTATGGAATCAATGGCTTCTTGATTAATTTTGTGAATCCCTTTGTCTTTGCCGTATGGTTTGGCTTTGTGAGCTACACCGAAGCCCTCTACAACCATAGCACTGCCCTATTTTCGCTACTAGTAACTCTTGGCGTCATTTTCTCTACAGATGTCTTAAAAGCCCTATTTGCAGGACGCATTAGTCACTTAATTAAGCCTCAAAAGCTAAAGAACTTCTTTCGTGTCTTTGGCATCTTGATGATTTGCTTCTCGATTCGATTGTTGCTCCACCCATTCCTTTAACGCCTTTTTTATAGCATCGAAAAGAGGAGCTTTTAATTTCCTTTGATGCGGTTCCAAAGTTCACTGAAAATACTTCCTGCAGATGATTTGCCAAAATCTTGACGTGACCGTTCCACACGTATCTGTCCTTTTTCATCTGGAATGAGTTTATAGCGCCACAAGAAAGGTGCTTTATTGATGTCCATGCCCATCTGACCAAATCTTAAGTCAACAAAAAACAATTCACCATCAATTTCCTCCATTACATACCATCCTGCGGCTATTTTAATAAGCTGCTTTACTTCCTTTTGCTCTTTATATGGTGCTAAAAGATGATAGTTCTTTGGAAATTCTTTTGAAAATTCAATCGCCTTTGAGTCCAAGAAAGAATAATTCGCCACTCGATAACCTGTTTTCGTTTCAACTTGTGCATTCCAAAGAATGGTATTTAAGGGGGTTGGCTTACTATCTAAATCCAAGTATTCCACCTTATCCTTTTTTAATTGGTTGCTAAATTGAAAATGTGCATAGCCTTTGAGCAAAATTGTGAGCAACATATAGGATGAGCTTACAATTAAACCCAACTTATTATAGAAGCTGCGCCTAGGGTTCGTTCTCTTGTGGAACATTGCAATCAACAAGAAAGATAAGAATGGGAGGGTATATAATGGATCAGCGACAAAAATATTCTTGAAAGCAATCCTGTACTCAAAGGGCCAAAAGAATTGTGTGCCCCAGGTCGTATGATTGTCCAGTAGTGGGTGTGTTACAACACATAGGAAAAACAGCTTAGTCCAAGGCTTAAAGCCTACCTTACGTTTCTTGTGTATCGTATTGGCAAGCCAACCCAAAATGGGTGCAATGAGTACGGCGAATACCAATGAATGTGAAAAACCACGGTGCATTTCAGTTGCCGTTATCGGGTCCGTAAAATAACGTAAAAAAACATCCAGGTCAGGAATTGTTCCTGCGATAGCTCCCCATAGCATTGCTCTTGTACCAATTTTTTTTCCCAATACGGCTTCTCCTACTGCCGCACCTAATACAATTTGTGTTAATGAATCCATTATTGTTTAAAATTGGCTTTAAAAGGTTTTCGCAATTCAAAGGGGCTTGGTGCCACAGATTGAATGACATTTTTTAAAATTAGATTGGATAGTTTTCGTTTGTGCTTTATGTAGATGGTCATATCACGAGGCTCTGCTCCAACTGCACTTTTGATCAGCTCAGAGGTTCTTCCGAACTGAAGTTCTGTAACATTTGCTTTAATAGCCTCCTCAACGTAATCATAAAGTATCCTTTGATAGATATCAAATTCAACATTGTTGTCATAATCAAGCCCAACATAGTTGGCATCAAAAGATATTGCATTCTTGAAGGACGTACTAAACCCTACTAGTAAGTCCTTAGAGAAATAAGCTTTGAATAAGAAGTCCTCTCCTAAATTCTTTTTACAAGCCGCAAAAGTCTCTGGTGTCATGGTTCCGATATGGAAATCAGATTTCTTAAGAACATTATCAAACAAAAAAAGAATACGATCTTTATGAGAAATGATCTCTTCTGGGTTGAACGATTTTACCATGAGTGGTTCTGACCTTCTATATACCGCATTGGCGCGCGTTCTGAACTTGGTTTTCATACTCAGTAGATAATCATTTTTGGTCTTCCAATCTTTATGAATTTTAAGAACCATATTGACATCAATCTTGAAATCAAAAAAACCCTGTTGAATTAATGTATTACTATGCGGAACTGTTTCTGGCCAGAAATCTTTGAAAACACGCAAAGACACCTCCTTGTTTACATCGTGATCCGTCATTAGTATTTGGTGCACCCTTTCGGCCTCCTCAAAGGCGTCTTGTGCCGGGAGCTTGTCCGTCCATAGCATTCCGTTCTCCCCTGCCGAAAAGACATTACCACAGGCCAAGGCATTGATGCTTAAAATATTTTCAATTTTCTTTTTAAAGGGGAAACGCAGCTTAAAAACCGAATCACCAAAGCGCTTGCGCTTATCTACAAATTTGACCCGTACAAATACCGCAATCAGCACGGGTTCGTTTTGGGCATTATAGGAGATGGAGAAAAAGAAGTTCAGCTCCCCTCCCATTCCTTGCTCGAGAGCACTTAGGTAAGGCAACGAAAGATAAATGTTGCGTCCGTTTTGCACCTTATTCCAATCACCTGATGGTATATCGGTGATGGAACTAAAAACGGTCCTTTTATTTAAAATAACGTCCGTCGTTTTATTTGGCAAGATTCGCGTTTTCATTCGGCTTTCTAAAGTACTTAATCTCCACTATAAAAGAGAATATTTAACACATCTTAATAAGACCGAACTTCATGAATACATTAACAACGAATTCTTCGGATTTGGCGCAACAAAAAGCCCGGCACCAAGTGTCGGGCTTTTTTATGTCTTTGGCTTATGGTATTAGGCCATTTCTGGCTCTTGTGCCTTTTTTGATTGTCTGTAAGGAAAAGAATGAAAGATGCTACGCTTCGCAAACCGAATCTGTTTGTCTGAATTGATCAGCTTCTTAAATAAAGCAGGTGTTACCCCAAAATACTCATAAACCGATCCATTGGTAAAAGAGATCTCTAAAAGCAAGCCCTTATGCTTGTAGTTCTCAATCCCGCAATCGTCAATTGTCTTTTTGTATTCAGGGAGATTCTTCTCTTTGGTTTCGGGTGCCATACTCACCAAGAAATGGTAGGCATCAATCACCTTCTGCCCCATCAGCTCCGCTTCTTCCTTGCGGTCATCATCATCTTGAAACTTATCTGGGTGCCATTGCTTGACAAGGTTTCTGTAGGTTTTCTTTAAATCCTTAAGATCTAATGTGCCTTCTACATTAAAAAGTGTCTTGTATTCCTTAATTCGTTTCATATCCTTTGGTTAAAAAAAACAAAAGTTTTGTAACTCAATTGTTTTCCGGGTGCAAAAGTACGCATTTGTTCTGAAACGATTTTAAAGACTACTAACAAAACCAACAATGATGTGGTCTAGAGTTTCTAGCGGACTGGAGTATTTGCCCTGCAAACGAAAGAATCCCCACATGATTAGGGCACCGCTAATGAGCACCAATATGCGACCTCCGGTCAGTAGAAATTTTTTCATGTAAACAAGATGAATGCACAATAAAACTATAGATGTTTCATTGGTAATTTATTATTCTTCCGAAAAGGACTGGATTAAATCTTTGACAATTTCCAGCTGACTATTGATATTTTCAATATTGGTTTGTCCCATGTTTTTAACGGCTGAATCATATTTCCACAAGGTGTAACTTTCATCTTCAATCGTAACCAATGTTTCAAATCCTCCAACATCTCCCGACATTTTAACTGAAATTGCATGATTCGAAAATACAACCGCAAAAAAAGGACCGTAAAAATTACTATCGTTAACATCAAATCCTATTAGATGAGACTCAACAAATGTTAAAATTTGACTAACATAACGCTCCGATGCACCTACCATATTGCTTTCCATTTATTGCCGATTTGTTGAAAATCAGTTGCACCTATGTCTATTAAATAATTTATTTCTCGAGCATAAAACTGGTCATTTTTCGGTATTGCGTGCTCGCATAATTTTTCGTTCCACAAAATAGCTAATAATTGTAATTGGTATAGTTGTACAAAGTGATAATAGAATTAAATCAGTGTAGCCTGCCAAACCATCTATAAGTATAGTAACGATTAAAAACAAATTACAGAATAGATAAATCAATGTATAGTTTGCATGAGGTTCAAAAGTATTTTTTCGAAGAGCGGTTCTCCAATTCAATACTAAACTCAAAATCAAAAAAATTAGAAGAAAAATAAAACCATGAGTAAAAATGGTAAAAGGTCTTATGGCATAAGTTGGAAAGAAAAAATAACGAATTATCCTAAGTAGGATTGAGTCTATAGCATAATAGCAACCACCCAAAAATAGAGAGTAAAAAATTTGTTTCAAGAAATACATATTATCTAAATGATTTGTTTGTAGAGGTGTTACCCCATTTAAAGCTGCATCTAAAGTGGCTTGTTCGAAGGTAATCAAATTCACGTAAGGTTCAGCAGTAACGCCTTAACTATGTCATGTGCTCCATAATGTTTAATACCAGAATAACCATTTTCCTTTGTTAAGTTTCGCTAGGTTTTGTTCCATTAATTTTGAGCCAGGTATAATTAGAAATAATAAACCCTTAACTTTACTTTAAACAAAAGCTACTATGAAATTCTTAATTCCTTTTGCCCTATTACCCACGATTCTTTGTGCTCAAATCACACTCGAAGTTTCAGATTTTGCAGATGGTGGTGATACGGTACGTGTCAGTAATTCAAATGATTTTTCCTTGGACTACACCAGTACCGGGGAAAGTTACAACTGGGACTTTTCGAGCCTCGTAGCCGAAAGCCAAAGCTTAAAAGACTTCCAAAGCATGGACAATGCGAGCACAATCCCATCCTTTACTTTCGGAGCATTTGCTACAGAGGCCTATCAGGCCACAAATTTTGCAGAAACGGTCGATATCCCCCTAGATCAAGCAGGTGATTTTTTACCTATTAGCATTGATGCGATCAATCAATTTTCTAAAAATGCAACAGACGGTATTACAAGCGTTGGTTTATCAGTTGGCATTTCAGGAACCGAAATCCCAGTCTTGTCAGATACTATTGAAACCCGCTATGCCTTACCAATGAATTATGGAGATAATTATACCTCAAATGGCTATTCCTATTTAGACCTCAATCCGATTTTCAATGCTATATGGATACAATACCGTACAAGAAACACACAAGTTGATGGCTGGGGAAATATTACCACGCCATATGGTTCATTTGAAGCGCTTCGCATTAGACATGAAATTATCGAAAGTGATTCTGTTTATATAGATCTGTTTGGTGGACCACAATGGTTCGAGTTACCTGTTCCTGTAAGCTACGAATATGAGTGGATTACAAAAAATGAAAAAGAACCGATATTAAAAATCACAACTCGAGAAGTTGGGGATGCTGAGACTATTAGCAGCGTTGTCTATAAAGACAACTTTTTAAATCTAAACGCCAGCATCCAAGAAACTCAGAACTTACTTAAGCTTGGACCGAATCCAACAGAATATAAATTGGTAATTAGTGGTATTTCAGGTGCATTCAGCTACCAAGTGTTTGATCATAAAGGCCAACTCATTCAATCTTCTATTGCACAACTGGATTACAGCATTGACTTAAGCAATTTAGAGCCCGGCGCCTATCTCGTTATCATCAATTCTTCTTCAGGTAAAAGTATTCATAAGATTATTAAAAAATAGTAGTTGTGTGTTACGAGGCTTCACAGCTCGCTGAAAAAATCTACAGAGAAGCCATTAGAATAGGTGCTTCAGATGCAGATATCCAGCGTCTAAAACTTAAATGGGAATCGCTAAAAGAAGTCCACAAAAATTATTATCATTCAACTGGATTTTCACATGAACAGTTTGCTGTATTTACCCATGATGAAAAACTAAACCTTGAACTGTGTAATTGGGGCCTAATACCGAGCTGGGTTAAAACCGAATTAAAAGCAGAAGAAATTCGAAATAAAACAATCAATGCAAGAGGTGAAACCATATTCGAAAAACCCTCTTTTAAAATTTCCGCACTGAAAAACAGGTGTATTCTTCCGTTAAATGGTTTTTATGAACACCATCATAGAAACGGAAAAACATATCCATATTTTATTGAAAAGAAGGACAAGAAACGTCTTCTGATCGGCGGAATAACCAATTCTTGGATCAACGAACAAACAGGTGAAATCATAAATACATTTAGTATTGTGACCACAAAGGGAAACAGCGCCCTTGCTAAAATTCACAATAACCCCAAACTAAATGAACCGAGAATGCCTCTTATTTTAGATGAAATTAATTGTAAACAGTGGCTGTCTGGAAATAAAAATGAAGCCACACAATTAATTAAAACTAATCACAAAATTGAACTAAATACGCATACCGTGCGCCGCTTAAAAGGAAGAGACTATTTAGGGAATATAAAATCTGCTCAAGACGAATACTCTCACCCAGAACTCCTACATCCCCCTTCCTTATTTGATTAGAAAAGATTGTTGAAAACATTCTTAATAACTCTTTCGAAAAAATTATTGTGACTCCGCGTCCATTTAGTAGATTAGTTTTGCAAACTACTAAAAACCGATATTATGAATGAGTTAGACGCGTTAAAACAAGAAATTGAAAATCTAAAAGGTAAGCTTACCGGAAATATGATGGAAGACATGGATATCCGTGATAAGATTCACAATCTAGAAATGAAAGTATCAGGAACCAAGCCTATGGACACAAGAATTGATTGTGTAGGTTGCGGTTCTTAAAACCGAAATATAACCATTGAAAAACCCTTCTAACAAAGGGTTTTTTTATGCCCAAAACATTCGAGAAATGCACAGTGTTTTATGGAATTAATATATAGGTTGGGGACTAGAAATAGATCGTTATTAATTTTGAAATCATGTAAATCATTGTTGTTGATGTTGTAAATTTTGTAAGTCGTTGTGCGGCAAATATAATTAAAATCGAGAACCTTATTTGCGCAAAATTGTTTTAAAGAAACATGCTTATAGACTCAACGGTACTTACAAAAGAAAAAAAAATAGAAATTGACAAAAAAGTCGGTCCAAATTTTTCAATATGGGACAGCTTAAAACTAAATGGCATTGGCTCAACTAAACTTAATATTAGCAGTTACAGCGAAAGATTTCAAAGCATACTCGAGCAAAACAATGACACCAATTATTGCAATATTGAATTGCGCCCAAAAGGCATTGTGATTCATTTAAATAAAAGGGCTACACGTTACAGCTGGGTAATTCCATATTACCAACTTGCACTTTTCCATTCGGACGATTTTAGTATTCATTCTAATGGAGAATTTTTACGTATTCACAAAGACGCGAGCTCCAAAAAATCACGACCGTTTATCAATAAGATTTTAACTCAAAAAGCAAAATCTTTGGATGAGGCACGAAATATTCGTTAGAAAATGTATAAATGACATCTAATTAATTTAGTATTCAAGCGCATTTATTTATATTTGGGATATATTGAGTGAGTTAATGTTTAAATCGTGTTTTAAGATTACGTTTGTTTTCGCTTTGTTTTGCCTTAACTCGGTGAGTGCACAAGACTCATTGAGATTAGAAAAATTCAATGCCCTAGCACTTCGTGTTCAAAAAATGATGGGTAAGAAAGGTAACAGCCTTGAACACCTAACGGTTATCCATCGTAAACTTTCAGAATATGCTGACGTCAATCCATCAATTTTTAAAGAAATTTCTGACCAACGCGTAAGCTATAACCTGAGTGAGCGGATACGATACGTTAAAAATCAGACAAAGACATTCAATCTTCAACAAGCCTTGGTTGCAATGGCCATTCTTGAAAAAGAAAACACGGATAATCTAGAAGTTCAAGAATTAAACAAAAAAACGAATACAAAGGCGCGCAAAGTTCTTCTCAAGAATATCACTGAGAAAAGAGTAAATTACACAATTGAGCCTTCCATTTCATATTACACCTTAGGTAAACCCCCAAGTGAGTTTGCTTTTTTCAGTTCTCCAGGGACAGATTTCATGTTCAGCTTAGCAGGCTATAAAACCTTCAATTTGAGGCCTTCCAAAAAAGTAGGCTCGAAACAAAACTACATATACTCTCAAGCGGGACTTAAAGTAGATTACTTCTACGGAATGCTCATACCACAGCTCAGCACGATGTTTACACAAACTTCGGGAATTGACTTTGGTTATGCATTGAACTTAGGGGGAAAACAAACCGAAGTTGATTTTTACTCCATTAATATTGCGGCCTACTACCCCATGGACTTTTTAAGCATCGGTTTAAATGCACGTATTTTATCTGACTTCTCAGACAATCATTTTCTACACTATGGTGTTTCATTGAAGTATAATCTGAAATTAGGACCTAAAGTTACAGAGCAAGAGCGTAACAAAATCAAGAACGATGTCAAAAACATCAATATCAGTCCTTTAAAATAAAGACTTGATTAATCCCAAGATTCGGGGTTATCGTTATCTGAAAGTAATTTTTTCCAATTTTTATCATGTGACTCAGACTCACCAACAATTGCGTGATAATCTTCGGGTCTTAAATCGAAAACTTCAATTTCGTGACCTGTATACTTTTCGATTTCTTCAAGAAGTACGGATTCATTTTCTGCACAAAAAGAAAGCGCATGTCCTTTATTATTTCCACGACCAGTGCGTCCGCAACGGTGAACGTAATTCTCGGGGTTTTCAGGAAGGTCATAATTCACAACATAATCCATTGAGGGAATATCTATACCACGACAGGCTACATCGGTTGTTATCAATATTGTATTTTCTCCTTTTCGGAAACGTTCTAAAATCGCAAACCTCAGGTCTTGATCGATTCCGCCATGAAGTGCCTCGCAAGAAATATTAGCACGTTCCATAGCCGCAACTACCCGCTCTGCCCTAACCTTCGTTCTTACAAAAACAATAAACTTGCCAGTCTCAAATTCGTTCAATAAGTTTTCAAGAAAAAACCTTTTGTCATCCATCTCCACGCGGCTCACGGCATGCTGTACATTTTTTGAAACAGGATTCTTGGGCGAAACATGAATGCGTATGGCATTACGTACAACATCATAAGCCAAAGCCTTTATTTTTTTATTCAAGGTCGCTGTAAAAAATAAAGTCTGTCTTTTTCGCGGTAAATGACGAAGAACATCTCTGATATCATCATTAAAACCCAGGTCTAACATTAAATCTGCCTCATCAATTATAAAATGGGCAACATGATTAAGATCAACATAACCCTGAGAAATAAGATCAAACATTCTACCTGGTGTAGAAACTAAAACCTCAACGTTTCCATTTAATGCTTTGATCTGAGGGTCTTGATCAACACCACCAAACAAAGCAAGAACATTAACACCGGTTTTTTTACCTATCGCATCAAATGCCTCAGCAATCTGCTGTGCTAGCTCACGTGTTGGAACCAGTACTAGAACACTAATGTTTTTATGTTTGCCTTTACGGTTACGAATGACATGCTGCAAAACTGGAATAGCAAATGCTGCCGTTTTACCCGTTCCTGTGGGCGCAACCGCCATAACATCTTCACCATCTAATATGGCTTGAATCGCACGGAACTGAATGTCAGTTGGTCTATTAAACCCAAGGTATTCCAGTTGGGACTTGAGCTTGGCGTCAATATGGTAGTCTTTAAACTTCACTTTGACGTAAAACTACGACAATTAGAAATCAATTGTGTGCTCTACTGCTTTAAATCGAAAGTCGAATATCTCTTCTAATTTCTTTTTGACTAAAATAGGATGCATTAAACGACCTATAAAACCAAGAGGAAGCACGTACGAGACTATATCAGTCATTTCAACCCCTCCATCTACCTCTTTGAAATGATGCTCATGATGCCAAATCTTGTATGGTCCGACGCGTTGTTCATCGACGAAAAACTTTAAGTCCTTAACCGTTTTAATTTCCGTCACCCAATTCATTGGAATTCCTAAAAGTGGTTTCACGGTATACTCTATCATTAGACCTTCATACATCTTCTCAGGTAATTCTGTCTTGACATGAAAACCGAGTTCGGGAGGTGTTATTTTCTTGAGATTCAAGGGAGATGAAAAAAAGTCCCAAGTACTCTGTAGGTCAGCTTTGATAAACTGTTTTCGTTTCAATTGATACATGTGTAAAAAACAAAGAGATGCACACAATGTTTACACAAAACAAAAAAAGGCAACCGAAATTGCCCTAATTTATATTTTATAAAGGATTTTAAATATTTTCAATCACCATAGCAGAGGCACCACCGCCACCATTACAAATACCTGCACCGCCAATTTTTCCTCCATTTTGCTTGAGTACATGAAGTAATGTTACCAAAATTCTTGAACCAGAATTTCCAAGTGGGTGACCGAGTGCAACAGCACCGCCATTCACATCCACTTTTGAAGGGTTCAATCCTAAAATCTTAGTATTTGCGATACCAACCACAGAAAAGGCCTGATTCAATTCCCAATAATCTACATCGCCTACATTTAAATTTGCTTTTGCAAGCGCTTTAGGCACTGCTTTCGAAGGTGCAGTTGTGAACCATTCAGGTTCATGTGCCGCATCAGCATAAGATACGACCTTACCGATTGGCGTTAAACCGTGTTCATTCACCGCTTCCTCTGAGGCTAATATTATACATGAAGCACCATCGTTCAAGGTAGACGCATTTGCCGCTGTAATGGTTCCCTCTTTGTCAAAAGCAGGTCTAAGATTAGGTATTTTCTCTAAGAATACATTTTTAAATTCCTCATCACAATCAACGATTTTAGGATCCCCTTTACGTTGCGGCACAGCTACTGGTACTACTTCATCAGAAAACTTCCCTTGCTCCCAAGCTGCTGCTGCTCTTTTGTATGACTCAATTGCAAAATTATCTTGATCCTCTCTCGAAATATTATGTTCTTTCGCACAAAGTTCGGCGCAATTACCCATTGGCACCTTATTATAAACGTCTAATAATCCATCTTTTGTAAGGCCATCAAGCATTTGGATATTCCCAAACTTTGTCCCTGCTCTGCCCATCATATAATGCGGTGCCATAGACATATTTTCCATACCTCCTGCGACCACGACATGATTGTCACCAGCAATAATGGATTGAGCCCCCAAAGCGACGGACTTCATTCCTGAGGCACATACTTTATTAATGGTTGTACAGGGTACATTATTTCCAATACCCGCGCCCATAGCTGCTTGTCGCGCTGGTGCTTGTCCAACTCCGGCTTGTAGAACGTTCCCCATAAAAACCTCATCTACGAGTGCGGCAGAAACTTTGGATTTTTCCAAAGCACCTTTAATTGCTACAGCACCTAATTGTGTGGCAGGTACACTTGATAAACCACCTAGAAAAGAACCCATTGGTGTTCTCACTGCGGATACGATATATACTGTTTTTGACATTGAATAAATTTTAGGATACGAATATAGGAATTTGAAACTAGACTCAATATTTCAAAGCCTGTCGAATTTGTCTTTCAAAATTGAATAAATTCTATTTATTGTCCCTAATTTTAAGCACATGAATTTTGAATTAGAATACTCCACTTTTTGGTTACTCGGAATTCTTGTAATAGCCCTTATTTCAGCTTGGTTTTCATACAGAAATAAGAGCGGGTTTGATGCTGTACCTAAAAGCATAAAAACCCTACTTTATTCGCTTAGATTCAGTTCTATATTCTTCATTTTAGTGCTTTTACTTGGCCTATTATTTAAGAACTCCAAAGAACGTGTAGAAGCCCCTATTTTCTTCGTTGTTACGGATAATTCTTCTTCCATGTTGAATTACAAGGACAGTGCTGAGGTCAAAAAGACCGTACAAAATACAGTTGCTGCATTAAAAAGTAATTACGGTAATAAATTCAAAATCAAACAGCTCTCGATAGGCTCTATGGTACGTGATACAAATCGCTATACTTTTGATGAAGTAAACTCAAATCTAGAAGAAGCCTTTAATTTTATACGCACGAATTATTACAATCGCAATGTCGGAGGCATCACTTTTATTTCTGATGGTAATTTTAATGTTGGTGCCAACCCGATATATAATGCAGGGAAATTGCGAACTACTCCTGTTTTTACACTAGCTGTTGGTGATTCAATTCAAAAAAAGGACCAACTGATCAGAAACGTATTTAATAATCCATTAGCTTTCTACCTCAATGACTTTCCTGTGGAAATTGACTTATCCTCCTATCAATATTCGGATAAGGAAACTACATTAAAAATCATTCGTAAAAATAAAGTCGTTGCTAGCAAAACAATTCAATATAGTTCGGGACCAGAAGATTTTAAAAAAATAAGGTTTCTCCTTCCGGCAGATGAAATAGGCTATCATACCTATACGATTCAACTCGAAAACAAAAAGGATGAAATCACCTTAAAAAATAATATTAAACGCTTTTATGTGGAAGTCTTAGACTCTAGGAATAAACTATTAATATTGAGTACAGCTCCTCACCCTGACATATCTGCGCTTAAAAACGTTCTTGCCGCAGATGAGAATATTGAATGTGAAACAGCTTTATTCAATGAATGGAACGGAAAAGGAGAAAACACCAACTTAGTGATTTGTCATTCTCCAAAAAACACCTCAGACTTGGGTGTTATTGAAAAATTTAAAGATCAAGACATACCAATTCTCTATATCCTTGGACCTAAAACTAACAGGAAATTATACGATGATTTAGGTATTAAATATTCTAATCGAGCTGTCATAAAAAGCGATGACATACAGGCGTCTAGAAACTTAAACTTCGCCGCTTTCACAATTAACGACGCGCTAGACGAAGCATTAATATTCTACCCCCCATTACAAACCCGCTTTGGTGATTTCTCAATACCTCCTGGCGCTTCAGTTTTGCTGAACCAAAGAATTGGAAGCGTTATTAAAAAATCACCATTGTTGTTTTTCCTTGCGCAAAGAGGCAAACGTTTTGGAGTAATAATGGGTGAAGGTATTTGGAGATGGCGCATCAATGAATATCAACGTGAAAAAAATCACATTCAATTTAACGAACTGATAAATAAATCAATTCAATTCCTTACGGTTCCGGGAAAATCAAAAGGCTTATCGATACGTTTCCCTAAACGCATTACAAAAGAAGAACCACTGGTCATAAATGGTGTTTTTTATAATGCTTCGTTGGAGGCCATTACTGCGCCAATATTATCGCTTGAAATTAAGGACGAAAACAATAAGAACTATAACTCACAGTTCTCGGTCTATGAAAACGGATATAGAGCGCAATTAGGCAAGTTAAATCCCGGAAGATATGAATGGCAGGCCAAAGCAATTTTCGCTGAAAAAACATATATCAAATCCGGAGTGATTGTTGTTGAAGATATTGATAAAGAGCGAAGTGAGTCCGTTGCAAACCATAGTGTTTTGAAACAGCTAGCAGTTCAAAGCAAAGGTAGTTTTTACAAATTATCTGATTATCAGGGACTGGTTTCTGAATTAAAAAACCGAAAAGAAATAGCTTCTGTAAGTTACAATGAGGACGACCAGTTTAAACTCATTGATTATACCTGGTTTTTGATTTTTTGCGCAGTTTTACTCAGTACAGAGTGGTTTGTAAAACGTTTGTACGGGCTAACCTAAAGAGTTGATGGGCAAATAAAATCAGTTCGCTGCTCGAAAGATTCGGGCAAAGCATTATACCCCCCAATCAAATCTTCAATAGCATTAAAGCCATTCTTTTTTAGAATCGAAGCTGCAATCATACTGCGGTATCCTCCAGCACAATGTAAAAGTAAAGGAATGTTTTTCGGATAACTTTTAATGTTTTCTTTGATAAAATCAAGAGGGACAGATTTCGAAACCTTTAGGTGCGATGCTTCATACTCGCCTGGTTTTCGAACATCAATAATACATTCTTGGTCAAAATCTAAAGACATAAATTCAGTAACATTGATGCGACTAACAGTTTCAATGCTGTTGTCTGCGGAAAGCCAGACCTTAAAACCACCTTCCAAAAAACCGAGCACATTGTCATATCCTACGCGCGCTAATCGCTGAACCGTTTCTTTTTCACTACCGGTCTCAGTAACTAGGATAATCTTTTGATTGTCTGTAGGTATCAATGCACCAACCCAAGGTGCAAACTGCCCTTGAAGACCAATAAATATACTTCCAGGTATAAACCCTGCTGCAAATTCATCTGCAGGACGCGTATCAATTAAAATAACATCTTTATTGGAAAGCAATTCAGAAAACTCGTCTAATCCAAGTGCATTAAGCCCACGTTCCATGACATCATCAATTGAATCATAACCTGTTTTATTCATTCGAACATTCATACCGAAATATTGAGGTGGTGGCATTAAACCATCCGTTAGCTCAGAAATAAATTCCTTCTCAGTCATATCAACACGCAAGGCATAATTCGAGGCCTTTTGTTCACCAATTGTACTGAACGTTTCACTAGACATATTCTTACCACAAGCACTTCCCGCACCATGAGCAGGATAAACGACTACATCATCATTTAATACCATAACCTTAGACCGCAGTGAATTAAAAAGCAACCCTGCAAGGTCTTCTTGGGTAATATCAGCAGCTTTTTGCGCCAAGTCTGGCCTTCCAACATCTCCTATAAATAATGTATCACCCGTAAATACAGCTATATCTTTACCTTTTTCGTTACTTAGTAAAAAACAAGAAGACTCCATGGTATGACCCGGAGTATGCAGCACCTTAAGTGTAAGCGCTCCAATTTTAAATTCCTCCTGGTCACGTGCAGAATGGATTGGAAAACTGGGCTCTGCATTAGGACCAAAGACAATAGTCGCACCCGTTTTTTTGGCTAAATCAACATGACCACTTACAAAATCAGCATGGAAATGTGTTTCAAAAATATACTTCACCTTAGCACCACTATCCTGGAGACGTTCAATATAAGGGGTCGTTTCACGAAGAGGGTCAATTACAGCCACTTCACCATTAGACTCTATGTAATAGGCACCTTGCGCCAAACATTTCGTATAAATCTGCTCAATATTCATAATGTAAAATTACATAATATCAATCTAAGGAATGTACTATTTCTCCCTGAACAAATGTCTTCCATGAATAATTAGGTGAAAATGTGCTAGATTTATTTAATGGTCTGTCTAGAATAAAAAATGTGGCATGCTTTCCTTGTTCCAGTGAACCGAGTTCCTTCTCTTGAAAAGATGCAAATGCCCCCCATATTGTCATACCCTTTAGAGTTTCTTTAATACTTAAAGATTCTTCCGCAAGAAACCCTTTTTCGGGAAACCCTTTGGCGTTCTTTCTATGCACAGCGGAATGGATTGTGTAGTATGGATTCGTATATTCAATTGGGAAATCTGTCCCGAGAGCAATCATTCCGAATTGATTCAATAATGATTTATATGCGTAAGCGCCTTTCATTCTTTCAGCTCCTAATTTAGAGGCAGCCCACCGCTGATCCGTTGTTGCATGCGTTGGTTGAACGGAAGGGAACACCGCATAAGTATTAAAGAGTTTTAAATCCTTAGAATCAACAACCTGAGCGTGCTCTAATCGGAATCGATGGTCCGGGTTTTTATCATATGCCTTTTTACACATTTCTAATATCTGAGAAACGGCAGCATCACCAATACCATGACAATTTAGCTGATAACCATTTGACAAACAAAAATCCCGTAATCTGTTTAATTCTGAAACACTGCTTAACGATAAGCCGTTGTAATTGGGGTGATCATGATAGGGTTCCTTTAGCAAAGCGCCACTAGAACCTAAGGCACCATCAACATAAGCTTTAAAGCTCCTTACCAACAACGATTTGTTTCGGTAAACCCCATTTTTTCTTACAAAATTCTTATTCTCTTCGGACGGCGCAAGCATTGCATAGATATTTAACTTTAGGGCATTAGAAGAAACCATTTCGTCTAGTAGAGACAACTCATCCGCATCGACGCCAGCTTCATGAACTCCGGTGACACCGTGCGCTAACAATTCTTCTTGAATTTCGAGCAGCTTTGGCTTCATTTCATCATTCGTATATTTTGGAAGTACCCCTTCAAAAAGCTGCAATGCAGCGTCAACAAATAATCCCGTGTAATTCCCAAACTCATCCTGTAAAACTGCACCACCATTTGGAACTTCAAAATCACCCAGTAAACCAATAAATGAATTATTTACCAGCGCTGAATGGCCATCTATTCTGTAAAGGCAAACAGGGGTTTTAGGAAACATTTCATTTAACTTACCATTATCAGGGAATGCATCGTCCTTCCACAAAGACTGATCCCAACCCATTCCTATAATAACGGCTTTATTCTGTTCTTTCTTATATGAACTAACCCTCTCTAACATTTCTATTTCAGAGGTTGAACCAACCAAATCAACACCAAGTAATAATGCTGCATATGAAATCATGTGCCCATGCGCATCTATAAAACCAGGATAAATTTGTTTGCCACGAGCATCAATTGAATTCGAATACGAATACTTGTTAAGGATTTGACGGTCAGGACCAAATTCAATGACTTTTCCATCACGAATGGCCATTGCCTGGGCGACATCACCATTTTCATTCATAGTGTTAATTTCTGCATTAAAGACAACTAGGTCCGCTGACTCTGTTTTCATGCAAGAAGATAAACAAGCAAAAAATAAAATAAAAAAAACTGTTTTCATAGTTAAAATGGATAACCAAGTCCAAAATGAATTCGTGGAATAAATGGACGAGGTAAGGTTTGAATGTCAATGCCAGCATCAATAGCTTCTTGATTATATACAGCTCTGTCTTTCGCATCTTGAAAGATCCAGCGGGCACCATCCGCATAAGCCGGATTATAAACGGGTAATCCAATATCTAAACGAACAATAAAATAATCTAAATCCAATCTTAAACCGACTCCTGAAGCCACTGCCAATTCTTTAAAAATATACTGCAGTTGAAATTGAGCATTTCTAGAATCTTCTTTGTAGGTCCATATATTTCCAAAATCAGTAAATACCGCACCTTTAAAAATTGAACTTAAGGAAAAACGATATTCTAAAGAGCCTCCAAGACGAATATCTCCAATCTGAGTAATAGTTCTGTCAGGGTCCAAATGAAACTTATAATTACCAGGCCCTAAAGTTCTTGCATTCCAACCTCTATTATCGTTTGCCCCCCCTCCGGAAAAACTATAGTCGTAAGGAAGTGCAGTTGTTGTATTTCCATAAGGTAAACCGAAACCTGCATTGGCACGAAAATGAATTGAAGATTTTGAATTTAACTTTTTAGACAATATATATTTTGTATCGATGCGCATAAATTGAGCGTATTTCAAATTCAGGAATTTTGAACTCCCATCTATTGTCGTATCCTGCAAGCCACCGAATAAAGACAACAAATTACCCGCAGCATCAAGACTCGCTGAAAACAACACATTAGCTCCCAAAAAGGCTTTCTTCCCAGGCTTGAAAGGTCTATTTTTATTATTAAACTCGTAAGAGAAACTTGCGTCTTGCCAGACAAATTGGTTGCTGTAAGCATTTGACAAAAATGGGTCATTTATAGAATCCAAACGGATCTGAAAGGACTCTGTTGGTGAAATATTAATGAGTTTAATGACAGAAGCCCCAGGTAAACCAACCTCAAAAACCTGAGTAGAACCGAGTAAGAACTTCCAGATGTAATTAAGCTGAAAAACTTCTCTTTTATTAAATATCTCACGTTTTTCATAATTATAGGCTGCTGTAATTAATGTCCTTGCCCGATGCCTTTTTGATAATGCCGTTGGCGAGAAAGGAGATAAGCCGACAAGCTCCATTTGAATACTTGGAGCAATTTCAATAGAGTTAAAAATTTCAACCGCATCATCACTATCTTCAGCAAAAACAAGTGTCTGTGTTTCAAAACCCGCACCAACAGACACAGTTAACTTCTCCGCGTTACGGTTCAAGTTTCTATTTACATAATTCGCTGAAGCACTTATGCCAGGCTGTCCCGTTGAGGAGGTTGTAATCCGATTGTCAAAAGCAAAAGATTGTTTCTTACTCGGCTCCAAATAATAATGTAAGTCCATATAGCGAACAGCCCCTGTATCAGGCAACTCAATAATCACAGGCTTCACCGATCTGAAAACACCAAGTTGAGAAAGACCTTTTACCGACCCGGTCAAATAATCACCCTTGTAATTTGAGTTTTTTTCTAAATAGTTTTGCAATTCTAGTATATCAGGCTCCAACATTGGCTCATCACCATTATAATGAACCCATGCTTGGCGACTTGTATCTCTATGCGTGGAATCTTTTGAAGTTCTGTTCTTGTTTATGTTATGTTCATTGAAATAAATAAGTTCTTTTGTAAGAAAGAATTGTCTGTACTCAGGATCTTCAAAATCAACACACGCACAATACTCAGAAAAGGAACCGTTCACGCGTGATGTATCACTCAAATGAAAATGAACATCGTTAATTCTAGAATACTTGTATGGTTTTAAAAATAAACTGTCTGGATTCTGCACACTAACAGTATATTCTGGATTAAATTTCATTTCAAGTCTTGTGCTCATTTGAGAATGAAGGGTATCCACTATAAACTCAATACTCGAAGCCGAATACTTGTAATAGCCATTATTTCGCTGATCTTTCGCAAAGCTCTCACGATAATCCGCCAAAATATCAATATCAAAAGGCATACCTATTAAAGGAATCAATTTTTCATTTTGAATTCTTTTTGTAAGGTATTGACTATGATTGAACATCATTGTTGAATCTCCGGTGTAAAATACAGAATCAATGTGAAAAACATCTCCAACATAGAGAGTATAGGCAACTTGAAGCGTACGTTTAACTGAATCGATTTTAATTGAATCAGACAATGAAGCATTGTAATAACCCTTCCTTCTTAAAAAATTTACGATCTGTTGGTTTGTTTTTTTGTACGCAATAGAATCGAAAACAATGGGCTCCTCCCCAAACTTATACTTCAATCGTTCCCTTAAAATAAGATGATTGTAAATTGTATCTGTTAAGGTCTTTTTTCTATAATGGGTTTCCCCTTTACGTTTCGCTTTTGCAATTCGTTTTTTATTAATCCTTTCGTATTTGCCCCTCTTTTTTTTAAGTGCAATTTGAAAATCATCAAAACGTTCCTGTTTCTTTTCTACAATTTTTGCTGAGTCAATAAGATTGTACATTCTTAATTTCAAAAGAACACCAAGCGTTTTTTGATTAGGGCGCTGTTTTAATATCGCATCTAAGTCATATTCAAAATTGACCTTTTGAACGTACTTGATTTGATTTGACTTTAAAAGATAATAGCCCTCTGGAACGTTTTTGGTTAAAGAACATGCATTAACCAACAATACAAGTAATGCACAGAACCACCAAAGTTTATTTATCTTCATCATAGAATTCAGACAAAAGTAAGGAATATCATATGCAAAAAATCTCTCAGAAGCATTTAAAATGGATAAAAAGCCTGCATCTCAAAAAGAATAGAGATCGAGAACAAAATTTCATCATCGAAGGTGTGAAAATCTGTGATGAAGTACTTGAAAGTCACGCCGAAAGAATTCAACAAATCGTATGCCTAAATGACTACGTGCATAAGATCCCAAAAACGCTAAGCCCACTTATCCTTAATTGCGGCCCAAATGAACTAGCTCGAATTTCCACCTTGAAGACGCCTAATTCAATTCTCATTGTCTTAAAGAAAGAAAAAGAATTAGACTTCAACCCCTCCAAAAAAACAATACTATTGGATGATATTCAGGACCCCGGTAATTTGGGGACATTGGTTCGTACCGCAGACTGGTTCGGGATTTACCAATTCGTTTGCTCCAAAAAAACAGCAGACTTGTTTAATGCAAAAGCCCTACAATCAACAATGGGCAGTTTTTTGAGAGTAAAGATTTGGTATGTCGACCTTGAAGAATTCATCGAGAATCACGCCTTAAATATTGGAGGAGCTTTGCTCGATGGTGGCTCTATTGATCTCGTAGATTTCAACCAAATGAATGCGCTTCTTCTTGGTAATGAGAGTCGTGGGATTTCGCAAGCACTAAAAACTTCTGTAAACCACCCCATACGAATTGATGGAAAAGGAAGTGCCGAATCACTGAATGTAGCAATTGCCGGAGCAATATTTATGCAACATTGGTCAAAATAAATTAATTATTCTCTAGCGTCTTTAAAAGAAAGGACGTACTTTTGCCACTTGCCAAACACGACGAAGAATGATTGATGTTGACCTGTATAAAGCTAAAAAACTATATCCCTTTCAAGAGGAAACTGTAAATATAATTCTTGAGGAGCTTAACAGTAACGGCAAAGACTTTAATCTGTTATATCAACTCCCAACAGGCGGAGGTAAAACTGTTATTTTTTCTGAAATTGGTAAAAAGTATATAGCAACTTGGAAAAAGAAAGTTTTAATTCTCACACACAGAATTGAGCTTTCTGTGCAAACCTCTAAGCAGCTTTCCGCTATCGGCGTAGCCAATAAAATCATTAACTCAGAAGTCAAAGAACTTCCTGATCAAGATGAATACTCTTGCTTTATTGCTATGGTTGAAACCCTTCACAATAGATTAACTGATGACCAAGATTTTATCAAAAATGTAGGTCTTGTGATTGTGGATGAGGCGCACTACAACAGTTTTAGAAAAATTTTCCAGTACTACGAGGATTGCAATATTCTTGGAGTGACAGCCACACCATTAAGCAGTAATAAATCGTTACCTCTGAAAGACAATTACAACAGGCTATTAGTTGGTGAATCTATTTCAGGACTTATTGAAAAATCTTATCTGTCAAACGCTGAGACTTTCAGTTATGACGTTAACCTTCATGGACTAAAAATAGGAACAAATGGTGATTTCACGATTACAAGTTCCGATATGCTATACAGCAATTACTTCATGCAAGAAAAATTAATATTTGCATATGAAGAAGTAGCCCTTGGTAAAAAGACACTTATATTCAATGCGGGTATTGAAACTTCAATTCGTGTAAAGGAGTCATTTGAAAAACTGGACTACAATATCAAGCATCTCGATTCAACCTTTAGTGATAAAGACAGAAAAGACATTCTAAAATGGTTCAAAGAAACACCAAATGCCATACTGACTTCTGTGGGGATTTTGACAACTGGTTTTGATGAGCCAACAGTAAAAACGATTATAATAAATAGAGCTACACGGTCCTTAACGTTATATCATCAAATGATTGGAAGAGGTTCTAGAAAGCTTCCGAATAAATCAAATTTCCATATTATTGATCTCGGGAATAATGTACGAAGATTTGGCCTTTGGCAAGATTACATTAATTGGCAGGATGCTTTCAAGTTTCCGGATCGATTTCTTGAATCTCGAGTTTCTGAGTTGGAAGACATGGAATTTGAGGCAGATTATGAATTCCCGAAGGGGTATGATAAGTTTTTAGATACCAAAAAACTTGAAAGTTTTAATATTAAAGAACGTTATCACGAATGTATTGATAACGGTTTAAAAGGAAAAACAGCCGTTGATGAATCCATGGCAAATCATTTCGAGGTCATTCTTGAAAGCGCAAAAAACATGGACCATGGATTTGAGATTTTAAGCTTTTTACAGGACCACATTGAGTATCGCTTAAAACATTATACCAAATGTATTTCTAAAAGCACCGATAATTACTTCAAATTCCTGCTTGAAACCTATAACCGTCAGCTTTCTCAAAAAATACGTGTTCACATAGAGGAATGATTTAACGTAATGCTAATTCGGTAAAATTAGCTTATTTTTAAGGTATGAATAAGCTTCTGATTTTCGCCTTTTTATTTTTATTTAATTTCTCTTTTTCAGCTCAAGAGAAAAAGCTTAAAGCATACCTAGATTTAAAAGAATTCTATAACCCATCAGCAGGTGCTTATGTAGAAATACAGTTACAATTCTCTGGAATATCTACCCATCTTAAAAACGTTGGAGATACGGCACTGCAGTCTACCTTAGTCATATATATGGATATTTATGGAGATGACACCTTAGTTACTTCCTCATCCTACCTATTAAATTCTCCGCAATTTTTACTTCGAGATAGTATTGTGGAAGACTTCTATGAAATCAAAAGGTTTGCATTGGCACCAGGAGACTATACCCTAAAACTAGAGATATCAGATATCGGAGATCCAAATAAAAATAAAATAAATGGCAGCGAAGCCTTTACGATTAAAAACATATACGAGAGACCAAGTTTATCAGACATAACTGTCGCGGAATATGCCGTCCCATCGAAAAATGGTGGTATTTTTCAAAAGTCGGGCTATCAAATCATTCCAATGCTTTCTAACTTTTTCCCAACTGAGTTAACGAAAATGCCCATTTACTTTGAATCGTATAATACGACCCAACTTAAAGATGCAAAAGTTACCTTAAGAAAAGAATTCATTAACGCATCTAATAATAAAATCATAGAGGAATTTAGTTCAACGCAATCCTACGATACTAGTACGGTTATTCCTCACCTTAGCCTTATTGATATTGAAATGCTTGAAACTGGAAGCTACATTTTAAAGCTATCAATGCTAGATAATGAAGGTGCAGAATTATGCAGCACCAATATGCCATTTGAAAGAAGTAATGAAATTACCTCGAGTTTAGTGACAAAAGAAATCGTCTTAGATCCAGCGTTTCAGAACTCTATTCCTAAGGACAGTATTGCCTATTACCTGGAGAGCCTTATTCCTATTGCAAGACCTGCGGAAGTTAAAAATATAATAACCACATTAAAGACGAAAGAACCTGAAAAGTTCCGAAAACATATCCAGGCATTTTGGATTAAGTCTTCAGGCTCAATTGACCTTTATGAATCATGGATACGGTATAAAAAACAAGTTGATTTTGTTGAAAAAGTATACGGTAACAATTTTCAAGAAGGCTTTGAAACGGATAGAGGCCGAGTCTATTTAAAATATGGTTCGCCTAGCTCTTTAGTCAATAAAGAAACCTCACCTTCGGAATATCCTTATGAAATATGGACCTACAATAAAATCGGAGTGTTTAGTAATCGGAGATTTGTTTTTTACAACCCTGATTTGGTGAATCGGGCATACAGATTATTACATTCTGATATGGTCGGAGAATTAAAAAACCCGAGTTGGCCACAAAGATTATCAAAAAGAAATACAGTCAATGGTAATGTAGATAACCCAAATGCAAATAACGTTGATCATTGGGGAGGTAATTCAAATGATTACTATCGACAGTACTAGACAATGAAAAAATTAGCAGTTGTTATTCTAAATTATAATGGTGTCGTTCATCTTAAAGAACACTTAGACAATGTCGTAAAATACAGTGCGCCTTATCCTGTAATCGTATCTGATAATAGCAGTACAGACACCTCAATAGAATACCTCAAGGGCCGTAAGGATATTATACTTCTTAAAAATGAACAAAACTCAGGATTTGCTGGTGGATACAATGATGCCTTAAACAAAATAGAAGGTGACTATGAATTCTATTTGCTTCTAAATAGCGATGTAAAAGTTACAGCAAACTATATCAAACCTTTGCTCGATGCCATGGAAGAAGAAAGTCTTGCGGCATGTCAACCAAAAATAAAAGCTCTGGTTAAACCAAATTATTTTGAACATGCCGGCGCAAGTGGAGGCTTTATAGACCGAAATTACTTCCCATTCTGTAGAGGGCGTATATTTGATCATGTTGAAGAGGATATTGGTCAATATGACTCAGATATATACGTGACTTGGACCTCTGGCGCAGCAATGCTGATAAGAGCAAATTTATTTCATATCGCGGGTGGTTTTGACCGAAGTTTTTTTGCACATATGGAGGAAATTGACCTCTGTATTAGACTGGGTCATGAAGGTTATAGGTTTAAAATAATCAGCTCGAGTAAAGTCTTTCACCTAGGCGGAGGAACACTCCCCTATTTATCAGCACAAAAGGTATATCTCAATTTTCGAAATAATTTATTCTTAATTATTAAGAACCATAAGGGGTGGTTATTCCCTATACTTTTCAAAAGAATGGCCTTAGACGGGATAGCGGCTTATAAATTTTTACTTGAAGGGAAATTCTCATTTTTCTGGAAGGTGTTTCTGGCACACATGGCGCTTTATGTTCATTTCAGACAGCTTTACAAACAGCGAAAACTTCTCCTTAAAAATAAAGCGACAATAGTGAAGTTTACGGGAAACATCCTGGTAAGCTACTTCCTCGAAAAACGAAAAACCTTTTCAGAACTCAATAAGCGACATATCATATGATTAAATTAATTCTCAGTAGTTTTTTTTCGGTCTCTTTATTGTTACAAATCAATGCACAAGCAATTAAGGCTCTTCAAAAAGCTAGTGATAAGTCAATCTATGTCATAGATCCTAAAAAAAAGGATTGGGTTGAATCTCCCGTTAACCTTGTCAATACATTTGTTGGTACAGGTGGACATGGCCACACCTTTCCTGGAGCAACTGCCCCTTTTGGAATGATTCAGTTGAGCCCTGATACAAGGCATGAAGGATGGGATGGTTGCTCGGGATACCATTACGCCGACTCTGTGATTTATGGCTTTAGTCACACCCATTTAAGCGGAACAGGTGTCCCTGATTATTGCGACCTCTTAATCGTTCCTCAAAGTGGTAAAGAAGCAAAAATAGTACCTGGCTATCAGGACCCTAAAGGATTTGGCTCAAAGTTCACGCACCAAAGTGAAAAAGCTACCCCTGGATATTATGAGGTGTTTTTAGAAGACGAGGGCATAAAAGCTCAGATGACGGCGAGTGAACGAGCTGGTATTCATCAGTACACCTTTACTCGAGAAAAAGACAAGAAATTCATCCTCATTGATTTTGACCACAGAGACGACCTGATTTTTGCAGAATATATCCTTGATGAAACAAAACACATTCACGGACAACGAATTTCAAAAAGCTGGGCTGAAGAGCAACATTTCTACTTTGATCTTGAATTCTCAATCGAACCTTTAAAAATAAAGCGGATAAAAAATAAATATGGACATAAACTTTTAATAGAATTCCCAAGAGAAACAAAAAGACTTCAGATTGCTATTGGTATCTCACAAGTTGACGAGGCCGGTGCTTTAAAAAACAGGAAAGCTGAGCTTGATGGATTTAATTTCTCAAAGACGAGAGGCCATTCAAGAATCAAATGGCAAAAAGAACTTTCTAAAATTAGAATTAGTAGTGAGGATAGGGAAAAATCCTCAATATTTTACACGGCACTCTATCATTGCTTCATTGCACCTAACCTTGCTAGTGATGTTGATGGTAGATACCGAGGACACGACCAAAAGATTCATGAACTCCCCAAGGGAGACCACCATTATACTGTATTTTCTCTCTGGGACACTTACAGAACACTACATCCCTTATTTACCCTAATTCAACCTGAAAGAACACAAGAATTCATAAGAACGATGCTGCGCATTTTCGATCAAAGAAATGACCTTCCCGTTTGGGAGTTGGCCTCCTGCGAAACTGAATGCATGATTGGATATCATTCTGTTTCAGCTATTGCCGATGCCTACCTCAAGGGATATAATAATTTTGATACTACCAAAGCATTAAATGCAATGGTATATACGAGTAAACTCGACGAATACGCTAAAAAAGAATTTGCTATTCAAGGATTTATAAGTTCTGACCAAGAAGCAGAATCTGTATCTAAAACTTTGGAGTACGCCTATGACGATTTTTGCATTTCACAAATGGCGTTGAAAATGGGACGTATCGATATCTTTCAAGAATATAACAAGCGCAGCTTAAACTTTGTAAATCTATTTGATCCATCCACGAAGTTCATGAGAGCCAGGCGTGGCGCCCAATGGTTCGGTCCATTTAATCCAATAGAGGTCAATTTCAATTATACAGAGGCAAACAGTTGGCAATACTCATTGTATGCACCTCACAATGTACCCGTTCTTGCGAGCCTAATGGGCGGCAAGGACTCTTTGGAAAGATGGCTGGACAGATTGTTTACGGCCGAGTCAAATTTAATAGGTAGACACCAAGTGGATATCACAGGGCTTATAGGTCAGTACGCCCATGGGAATGAACCTTCTCATCATATGGCTTATTTATACAATTACACGAATGCATCTGAAAAAACTCAATTCTACGTGGATAAAATATTAAATGAACTATATACCATAGAGCCAGATGGCTTATCAGGTAACGAAGATTGTGGTCAAATGAGTGCCTGGTACGTAATGAGTGCATTAGGACTCTACCCCACCGCTCCGGGAAATACGAATTATCAAATAGGGCGACCTCTCTTTAAAAAAGCACAAATAAAATTACCGAATAAAAAACGTCTTTCCATTGAAGCACCGAACAATTCGGCATCTGCGAAATATGTAAAAGAAGTTTCATTCAACACTTCAAAAGTGAGTGAAACAGAAATCGACCATAATGAAATTAAAAATGGAGGTTTGCTATTGTTCGAAATGTCTGAAGTACCATCGTCAACATTTAAAACAACCCAAAGTCAAGACGAAAAAGGTGTAATGGACCCACCTTTGCACGCCCCACTTGTCTTTGTTCCGACACCATTTATTTCAACAGAACAAAGAGTTTTTGAAGACTCTATTGCGATTGAAATAGGATGTATACAATTAAGAAATAAAAGAATTCAATCGTTGTATTACGCGATTAATGATGGGCCGTGGGTTGAGTATCAAGATGCTTTTGTTTTAAAAGAAACCAGTATTGTTTCTATCCAAGCCATTGAAACGCCATCTGGTTCTCGAGCAAAATCTCGATTCAACAAAAGCCCTATTGTTAAAAGCATATTTAATAAAAGAGATCCAGAAATTAGTCTTGAACTTCAAACCCTTTACGCCAACCAATATGCAGCATCAGGACCCAAAACACTGATCGACGGTGTTCGTGGTGGAGCCGATTTCAGAACCGGAGATTGGCAAGGATATTTTGGAAAAAATCTCAATGCGACTGTTACCTTTGAACCAGCTAGAGAATTAACTTCCATTGGCCTATCATGTATTAGAGATATTAAATCATGGATTTTTTTCCCAGAAAAGATTGAAATCAGTTATTCACTCGATGGAATCAATTACACAAAACTTCCTGACTTGACATATACTGAAGCCACAACGGACGATTACGAACCGAAAATAAGGACATGTGTCCAACGATTAAAAAAACCTGTCAAAGTCAAAAATATAAAATATACCGTTTACAACCCAGGGAAATGTCCAAGTTGGCACTTGGGCAGCGGAAACGATTCATGGATCTTTATGGATGAATTCTTGTATGAATAGGGACTATGGTTTAATTAACTTATTTATGGGCCATATTAAATCAGATGACTTGAGAATACCATAGACTTCATCTTCTGCGCCGAATTTCTTATTAAAACCCGAAACTCCTTTTGCATTAGAGCCAACAAAATCGAAAGTCTTCAGACCTTTAGAAATCGCTTTGGCTATCCCGTAATCAATAAGATGAAACATAGCACCCTCGACCCGTGCCACATCACCTGCCGCTCCTTTAATGTAATAACGTACTCCATTAAAATCTATAAAAAAAGCCATTGCGATAAATTCCTCATTTTTCTTGACACCTGTAAAAGTCCCTAAGTCTCTTTCTAATGCCATGGTAATGAAATTCTTTAACCGCTCATAGCTTCCATTCGTAAGTTTTCCGTATTTGAACCCCACGTGCCTTTTAAAAAAAGAAATGAATTCGTCAGGATTGATTTCCGAGTCAAAAACTAAATCATTTTGCTTTCGTTTTAATTGGCGCTTAGTATTCGTGGAGTACGACGCTCTCTGTGATTCGATATCATCCAATAAAGTGAGAACCTGATAAACACCATTTTCCTCGGATTCGAATTCAATTCTTTTTGGGAAATTTAAATGGATTATCAAACTATTAGCTTCTAATACCGCACATAGTTGTTGAATTGAGGTCGTATCAAATTCACCTATTAATGGAATGGTCCTCATAAATAAGGGCTGTCGATAAGATGTAATACCCCACTTACGTTTAAATGGAATGGGAACAACAAGCTTATAATCACCGGAAATTAATATATCCCAACCAGGATGCAACGCATCCCAAACAAAATCTTGTGCGTACAAAGAATTTTGATTAAAGTTGCGGCCAAGAGCTTCATTATACTTTACCCTGTTAATATTATCATGATTAATATAAGTCCAAGACTCCATTTTATGTATTTACTTTTTATACGAACATTTGAGTTTAGTAAATCTAAGCGAATTTTAGCATATGTTTTTAAAATCACTTAAATTTATAGTAAAGAATCACACGATGAAAAATATCATACTATTTAATTTACTCTTATTTATATCAACTACTACTTTATGTCAAGAGTCTCAAAATATTGAATCACCAAATAATAACACTGAAAACTCAATAGAAAACGAAGTCAGTGATCTGACATATTTATTGAATCTAAATGAGGTTCAAATTCTTCAAATAACGGATATTGTTAGTGGTATTAATATAAAAAATGCGCAAGTCTCAACAATGAATCTTGTTCAAGAAGACATTAATGAAATGCTTGAAAGTAATGCTGCGGCCAAATCAACAATGATCGTTAAAATCCTTAATGAAAACCAAAAAGTCATTTATTTGGAAAGCCTGAATTAAGACCTTAATCATTGGTTAGTATTTTTTACTGGAAAACGCAAACAGCCATTACTGTATAAAAATCTTCATTGTTGTTTTCAATTTGATTTGTTTATAAGTGTTTATGATGTATTGAATTTTGGAACATCTCTTGTATATCTTTGAAAAAAGTATTTCTTATGCCTCAATATTCAACACTATTTCTTTTTAGTTTAGTCTTCTCGATAACATCCTGTGGACAAGAAAACGAATCAATCCCAACAAAACGAATAGAGGCTATCGAGAAATCTGATTACAATTTCTCTATTGATGATTTCTTAAACCAGAGTGATGCCTTAGATCAACGAACAAACTCTATTTTCAATTCTCTTAGTGAAAAGCAAAAAGTCGCACAACTTATTATGCCTGCCGCTGGGAAGTATGGCAAGCCACACGCAACTATAAACAGTCTTATTGAAGATGGGCTCATTGGTGGAATCCTTATGCTCAATGGTACTGTCGACGAATTCACGAATTGGATAAAGGGCTATAACAAAATAAATTCATCAAAAGGTAATTTGCCTTTTTTGTACAGTGCAGATGCGGAACCCAGTCTTGTCAACCGTAA
>JAQXCN010000031.1 GCA_029251865.1 Crocinitomicaceae bacterium
TAAACATCTAATTTACAGTAATTTAAGTAGAATATATACGGATATTTAAGATACGGATATTTCAATTATATTTATATCCATTCAAAACGCTTAAAAGAAGATGGATTTAATTAAAGAGATTATTCTGACCTTATCGGATGCTGATAAAAAAGAATTTGAACAGTTCCTGTCTCGGAAAAGACCTGGAGCTATTCGTAAAGACGTCAAAATATTTCGTGATCTCTTTAGCTTATATAATAATACAAACAAATCAAAAAACGAGCTAAAAGGTGATCAAAACTACCATGCCATTAGAAAGAGAATAAGTAAAGCTCTTACAAATTTTGTGATTCTCAAAAAATCAATTGAAGAACAAAAGGAAAACAAAAGAGATGGTATGGTACTTCTTGTATCTTATTTTATCGAGCGCAATAAATTTGAGGCAGCTTGGGACCTTCTCAATAAAGAAGAAAAAAATGCTGAAAAAGTAAATAATATTGAGCTCAATTTAAAAATCCAGCGCTTAAAACTATCGATACTTCCCTATTTTAATCAGGAACTTTTCCCAAGTATCAAAACCAAGATGCTTGATCTTCAAGCAAAACAATCCAAGCTAGACGAATTCCAGCTTTATTTTATTGAAATAAAAAATGACCTTAAATTGAAGATTGCCGAAGGAAGTGTGGAATCTCCAACTCATATAATTAGAAATGCCTTAAACCGCTACAAAAACCTTAAAACAGAATACAATAACCCAATAATTCACCTAAAAGTTATTGAAATAATAAGAGCCGCCTATATCATTAATCGACGGTTTAAAATTTTTGCCGAGGTTGTTCAAAAGTACTACGATGAATTTTCAAAAGAAGCCTTCGAAAACTCAAGTGATATTAATACATTCGCCCAGATTGAATATATAATGTCCTACACGTTCTTGAACACTAGGAATTTTAAAAAATCAGAGGAGCATCTTGAGAGACTATCTAGGTTAATGTCCCAAAGTGAGCTTGTAAAGCAAAATTTTCAAGGAAAACATATGGCAATCAAAAGCTTCATTCAAGTTTTTCAATTGAAAATCAATGAGGCGATTGCCTCCTCGGAAGAGTTTCTTGAACGAGAGCAAAACAAAATATCAATAAAGGAATACCTTAACCTTTCCTTAAATCTTTCTGGTTATTTGATTACGGTTGGAGACTATTCAAAGGCGATTAAAATTCTAAATTTCATGTCTGAATCTGATAATTATTATCAAAAAAACATGGGCAGAGAATGGCTGGTAAGAAAAGATATGATTTTGGCTATTGTCCAAACCTCACTAGGCAATGCTGAATTGAGCTTAAGGATTATTAATAGCCTTGAGAAAAAGCACGGTGATATGCTCAAAACAGAACAGTATCGAATGGTAGAGCCGTTTATTCGTTTATTTAAAAATTACATAAAAAACCCACAAGTCGTAAATCAAGAGGACCTGTCAACTTTTGAAGAAAAAATAAAACTGAAAAAAGACCGTGTTTTTCGTGATCCTCGTTTAATTATTTTTTATGCCTGGATGCGCTCAAGATATGCAAAAAAGGACGCATACGATATCCTAATGGAAGAATATAAAAAAATAGCATAGCGCATTAAAAAAACTCCAAACTAACCCAAAATGCTATTTGACCAGCGAGACCAATACCTATTCCTTTCGCTAAATTGTAATATCGTTTTTTTTTCATCCCAGCGCGTAAAGAAGCTTCTACATTTTGTTTTTGCGCACTTTCTATTTCCTGGTGTAAATTAAAATACTCATCAATTACTGCTTGTTCTCTTAATCTAATTCGCTTGGTTGATGTAGTATTTGTAATCACGACACTTAAAGAGGCAACAGGGATGGCAAGGAAACCAATAACAGGAACTCCAACCCACAAGGCTTTAGATACTACTTTGATTGGGTCTTTATAATTTGCCACACCATATTCCTTGGCAGACATTTGAAAAATCAGCTGAGCACTATTTAGGGTGTTACCAGATATACGATCGGTATTTGAAAGCCATGGGTTTAATCGCACGTTTGCCGATTCTTCATTCCACGGAATATTTTTAGTCGTATCATTCCCCCAAGGGTTTGTCTGATTATTTAACCATGGGTTTTCTTGCGTGTTTGACACCAATGATATCAAACATAAAACAAGAATTAAAAAATATTTCATAAGACAGGGTAACAATTTATGAGCATTCAAAAAACAAAGATGTGACATTCCATGAGGGATTCCAAGTTCAATACATCATAAATCGAATATTATAAAGGATCAATGAAAATCACGACACTTTGATAAACAGAACTATATGTCTTAAAAAAAGGACATTAGTTGTTGACATAAACGGCCATCAATTTAGCAATCTGTACAGCATTTGTTGCTGCTCCTTTTCGCAAATTATCGGCAACAATCCAAAGGTTTAATGATTTTGGCTGTGATTCATCCCTTCTTATCCGGCCAACAAAAACATCATTTTTACCATGTGCCGAAATTGGCATAGGATACTTAAACGCACTTGGCGCATCCTGTAGAGTAACGCCCGACATTTCATTTAGAAGATTCTTAACCTCATCTATTTCGTATTCATTCTCAAATTCTATATTTACGGACTCAGAGTGACCTCCAATAACTGGAATACGCACCGCTGTGGCGGTAACTTGAATACCTAAATCTATAATCTTTTTGGTTTCATTAGTGAGCTTCATTTCTTCCTTTGTGTAGTCATTCTCCAAAAAAACATCACATTGAGGAATACAGTTTTTATCAATGGCATACGGATATACTTTAGCACCTTCAATAGAATTGCGCTCATCCTCCATTTGCTGAACGGCTTTAACACCTGTGCCAGATATAGATTGATATGTGGAAACTACAACCCTTTTGATTTTGAATCTATCGTGCAAGGGCTTAAGCACCATTACAAGTTGAATTGTACTGCAGTTAGGATTTGGAATAATTTTATCTGAAGCAGAAAGCAGATGACCATTAACCTCAGGAACAATCAACTTTTTTGACGGGTCCATTCGCCAAAAGGACGAATTGTCTATTACAATCGTTCCTCTGGAAGCAAACTTTGGCGCCCATTCTTCAGAAACAGATCCACCTGCTGAAAATATAGCAATATCCGGACACATTTCGATGGCCTTATTTAAACCTACAATCTCAAAATTATTACCATCGAATGCAATAGTAGAACCAATAGATTTTTCCGAGGCAACTGGAATTAGTTGCGTTATATTCATCCTTTCTTCTTTCAGAACTTGCAACATCACTTTTCCAACCATACCGGTTGCGCCCACTACTGCTATTTTCATATACCTATTAATTCTTTAATTGAATCCTTAACCTTGGTTGTAAAATTAATATATTTGAATACAATCTATACATGCGCAGTACATTAGCCTTCATTTTTACATTTGTTAGTTTCGTTTTTGTGGCTCAAATCAACGAAGAATTTTCGGATGGAGATTTTTCAAATAATCCCAATTGGACAGGGACAAGCCCTGACTTTATTGTGAATACCGAATTGAAACTTCAACTGAACAACACTGAGGCTGCAACCTCCTACTTGAGCCTCATGAATGACTTAAATCCTCAAAACAATAATGAATGGCGTTTCTGGGTGAAGCAATCATTCTCTCCTTCTTCAGCAAATTATGGCCAAATATTTCTTAGTGCGGACAATGCCGACCTCAACTTATGCCTGAATGGCTATTATCTGCAGCTTGGGGAGTCGGGAACCGTAGATGCCTTGAGACTTTTCCAACTTGTAGATGGTAATTCAACTGAAATTTGTTCAGGAGCCCCAGGGTTAATATCTAGCAGCTTCGAAATTGCAATAAAAGTGAAGCGAACAGATACCGGAGAATGGTCCTTGTTCTGTGATTATGAGGGAGGCACCAACTATACATTAATTGGTTCGGGATTAAATAGTGGTGACCTCGATCAAAGTTTTTCTGGTATATCCTGTACATACACGGCAAGTAACGCCTCAAAATTTTACTTTGATGATATATACATTGGACAAGAAGAGCTTGATATCACACCTCCCACTTGTGTTTCTGCAAGCGTTATGTCACCATTAGAAATTGATTTAAATTTTGACGAAACCTTGAATCAAAGCTCCGCAGAAAACATAATCAACTACTCAATTTCACCTTCCTTAGAAATAAGTGTGGCAAGTATCGACCCAACCCTTTCTAATGTAGTCCATTTGAGCTTATCGAGCCCTTTGATCAATGGAGACAGCTATGAACTTCTTATTGAAAATATTGAAGATCTCCAAGGTAACACGAGTATGCAACAAAGCTTCAATTTAAGTTACCTCATAGGAGAAACACCTCAACCAGGTGACGTTCTTATTTCTGAGTTTTTTCCCGACCCATCTCCATCTGTAGGTCTTCCTGAATCCGAATTTGTCGAAATATATAATCAATCAGAAAAAATATTTGACTTAAGTGATTGGAAATTAAAAGATGCAACCTCGTCAGGAACGATACAAGAAGGCTGGTTAATGCCTTATTCTTATGCAATATTGACGGCCGCTGCCAATACAGATTCATTCGATGTGATTTTCGCGGTTAGTAGTTTTCCAAGCCTTAACAACGCAGGAGATGAGCTTTCAATCCATAGTGCTGAGGGTCTTTTAATCGATGCGTTAACCTACACAGATGAATGGTACAGAGACAGCGAAAAAGAATCGGGTGGCTACACGCTCGAGCGTATAAACCTTGATGACCCTTGTTCAGACGCCCTCAACTGGTCTGCCTCTAACAGCAGCAACGGTGGTACCCCTGGCGAACAAAATTCGATCTTTGATGATACAGAAGATACAACACCGGCAAATATCACCAGTCTCCTTGCACTTTCACCAAATTATCTTCAAGTTACCTTCAATGAAGGTATCGACTCTAGCACTCTTGAGGATATTGCGTTCGTGGCGTCACCAAGCCTTACAATTTCAAATACATATACTGAAAGTACATATTCGAATGGCCTGATTTTCGGATTTAATGAAGCCTTAAGCCCAAGTCAGGTTTACACATTCGAACTCGAAAACATAAAAGACTGTTGGTCAAACTCAGCTTCTCTTCAAGGTTCATTTGCACTTCCAGAAAGTGCAAACCCAGGAGATCTTATCATTAATGAAATTTTATCAAACCCTTATTCCGGAGGAGAGGATTGGGTCGAACTATTTAATAAATCCGATAAATTTATTGATCTGTTTCAATGGCAATTTGCGAACTATCAAGATGACACCTTAGCAAATTTTAAAAGCATAGATTATCATTCAACCCTTGCACCAGGTGCTTATGCTGTTGTAGGTGAGGATGCCTTATTTGTGATAGAAAATTATCCAAATCACAATACCGCTGCTTTCTTGAAGAATGAACTCCCCTCCTATTCAAATGATTCGGGGACAGTTGTTCTTTTGCAAGGTAACGATGTAATGGATAAAGTCTCCTATGAAAAGGATTGGCACCTAAGTGTAATTGACAATCTAGACGGCGTTTCCTTAGAGCGTATTGACCCTCAAGGAGAATCAGAAAATTCTTTTAACTGGCACTCAGCAGCTCAAGATATTGGCTTTGCTACACCTGGATTAAAAAATTCACAATTTATTCCTGCTGTTTATTCAGGTGAATTCTCATTTACAAACCCCATTTTTTCTCCTGATAATGATGGATTTCAGGATATTCTTCAAGTAAACTACAAACTAAACGCTGAAGGACTTTTGGGGAAAGTGAGTATCTACGATGATAAAGGGCGGGTGATTAAAAACCTATTCCAAAACCTGCTCTTAGGCGCTTCAGGTACATTTAGCTGGGATGGTATGGCAGACGACAATCAAAAAAGTGCAATTGGAGCCTACGTGATGGTTTTTGAAGCTTTTTCAACAGATGGAAGTGTATTCTTTACTCAAATAAAAGCCTTCACTTTGGCTGGTAAAATCTAAATTTAACTTATGAAATATTATTGCTCGCTGTTATTTATTGTTTTTGGACTTTTGTCCTATGGTCAAGAATACAAAACGGCTTTTGGAATAAAAGGAGGTTATCCAGGGTTCGGCAGCCTCAATGCGAAGTATTTCTTGACAGAAAACACAGCAATAGAGGCCTCATTTGGACCATTATCAAGACAAAATTACGGAAATGGGGCTTTTCTAATCGCCGATTATGAAATTCAAAATAATTTAGAGGCGCAATTCTCTTGGTATTATGGCGGTGGCGGATTAATAGGATTTACTACAAATGAATACGGGACATCAAATATTCATATTGGTATAAATAGTACAATCGGTCTTGAATACACTTTTGAAGACGTACCAATAAATTGCGCAATCAATACAGGCCCAATTATTTTCATAACCCCTGAGGTTCGTTTCAATTGGGGAGGAGGTCTAGCCATACGCTATGCAATTAGATAAAAATAGAATTTCAACTGGTTCGAAAAATTGGATTCGATACTTTTTTCATTTACATGAAGAGGGATTGCTATCTATTGGCTTTAAATTTAAATCCAACTCATTTGAAGAAGCATTACATTACATCTTTAACAAAACAGGGATTCTTTATGGCACTGCGCTTTCGAACTTGTATACGAGTCAAAAATTTGTAGCGCACCTAACCAAGGAAGAAAAGCTAAAACTTCTACTATTTGAAAATCTATTCTTTGTTTACCAGAATCATTCGAAAGAACAAATCGAAAATTATGATGCTTTTCTTGAATCCCTCAACAATTTCTATGACCAATTCCAAACTAAAATAGCACCATGGGAATTTGACTTTGATAAAAAAGTAGCGCTCAAACTAGAAAAAATATTATCAGAACGGGTAAAGATCAGATCGAATATTACCAAGGGAAATTATTGGTTAAATCAAAGTGCAAATGGTCTCGTTTTCATTGACGTATTGCTTTATTCCGCATTTTTAAAGGATAATAAACTTGATCTCGTAAATCGCTATGATGACTTCGTGTTGAAACTGCTACTGTATCTCACAAAAGCGGCCTTCGGTGATGGAAAAATAGAAGATAAGGAAAAAAGACTTCTCTACTATTTACTGTCCTCAAGTCATTTGAATGAGAAGCAAAAAAATATGGTTAGGTCATGGATTAATAAAGAGGCGGAACTCAATTTAAAGCATGTTCTTAAAGAAAATGATCTTGATAATAAATTCATCTTTGAATTATGCATTTTTGTCACATGTGGTACCCATACTGTTCACCCCAACGAAGAACGAAACCTTAAAAAAATTGGCAAGGCCCTTCTCTTAACGTCAGTTGAAATCGATGAAGCATTTCTAGTTGGCCGAACATTCGTTTTTAAAAACAAAGCTTCACTTGCCATTTTAAATGAAGAAAAATCATCGGGTATATTACTCACAGCGATACAAAAAAAATGGTCTCTGATTTTAGGTAGAAATAAAGAAAAATTATTCAGCGAGATTAAGGAAAGTAAGGAACTCATGGACCTAATTGCTAAATCTGCGATACGCGAACTTCGCCCTGAGGAAAAAGATCAATTCAAATCTCAATTTTATGATATTTTAAAATCTGTGCCCTCTCTTGCAATCTTCCTTTTGCCAGGAGGAGCCATACTATTACCGTTGGTTATCAAGATATTTCCGGATTTATTACCTACTTCTTTTAAAGAAAATATAATCAGTAAAAAAGAGCCTCCAATTGACTAATTATGCTTGAAATTAAAAATATATCTGTTGCATTTGACCGCCCTATTCTGAACGACATCAGCTTCGCCGCAAAAAGAGGACAAATCATCGGTTTAGTTGGAAGATCTGGTGCAGGGAAATCAACATTATTAAATGTAATATCTGGACAACTTGGACCCCAGCACGGAATCGTTTTACTTGACAATGACATACTACCTAATCCTGAACAATTGTTGGTTCCAGGTTACGATGAAATCAAACTTGTGTCACAGGATTACAATTTAGACCCTTACCACACAGTGGAAGAAAACATAAGAGAGGCTGCTATGTCGTTACCTGAAAAAAGCAAAATCAGACGTGTTGAAGCACTACTAAAACTCTTAAAACTCAATGATATTAGAGATGTAAAGGCTAACGAAACGTCTGGAGGAGAGCAGCAGAGACTTTCGATTGCAAGAGCAATTGCTTTAAAGCCTAAAGTCTTATTACTCGATGAACCATTTTCGAATCTTGATTCGCAGCTTCGCGCACTACTTTTTAGATACATTTTAAGACTAAGAGAAGAAGAAGATCTGACTATTATTCTTGTTTCCCATGAAGGTCAAGATGTCCTAGGTCTTTCAGATGCTATTTATTTTTTAAATAATGGGAAGTTAAGTGCGCGAAAAACACCTTTCAACGCATATTACCAATTGAACAACCTTGGAAATGCCCAGCTGCTTGGTATAGTGAATCAGACCAATCACAATGGAGAAAAAATTCGTTTTCGACCCGACGAATACGAAGTGAAAGAAAATGGAATGCTTTCATTAGACTTCGATTACTATGTTTTTCTCGGAACTCAATACCTTAATTATTTCTCTGGAACAAAGAATGAAATCATAATCCTGTCAAGCACTGTACCCTTTAAAACTGATATTCAAATCGATATTAACCGAAAACGGCAGAACAGAAAACAAACAAGTACAACACCTAAAAAGGCTAATAAAAGATAATTTCAAATGATTGAATTTCAATTCAAATTGGTACATTTAGTAAAATGTTACCTATGACTTTCAGAAACAAATTCCTTTATTTTCTTGCGCTTGCCTTTATTGTTTCAAGTTGCGCAACAAACAACAGCCTTCGAAAACCAATCTTTAACACAACCACATACAACGGGAAAACTGGCGAAAAGGAAGTTACAAAAATCAACAAAAACAGAGCGGCGAGAGAAAAAGATCTTTATTTAGCGATGGAAAAAGCGGATGCGGCAAAAAGAATTGTTGAGCAACAACAAGTTGAGATGAATACCATTGATTCTACAGAACGTGTCGACGAAATTGAAATGGCACTCATAAAAATTTATGAACGAACAGAGATAATTATTGAAGAACTGAATGCGACTTCTCCGTACTCAATAAATGGTCATAAAAGAACACTAGAACTTGCAAAGGAGCTCAATAACCTTCTTCAAAATTACATTGAACCCCTGAAAAAAATGATTGCTTCAAATAAAGAGGTGCGAAAAATCGGAGGGGATATAAGCTTTGATGCTGGAAGCGCAGACCTTAGCAAATCAGGTAAAAAAGAAATCTCAAAACTCGTCTCTTCACTTCAAAAAGACAGAACCATGTGGGACGATTATCTTGAAGACCACAATTCAAATATATTTAATGATTCAATCTACCGGCTGATGATTATTGTAAATGGATATGCCGATGAACAAGGACAGGGAGTAGAAGATGAACGAAAAAATAAAAATACAGCCCTTTCAGAAAAGCGAGCCCAGGCAGTTGCAGATGAAATAATGAAACAACTTAACCTGCAAAAAGCCGAAGGTGATTTAATTATTGACATTGAAATCAATGGAAGAGGTGAAACACTCCCTCCAAACATCGAAAAAAGTCAAACCAAGAAGAACAGTCCAGAAAGAAGAATTAGCCGTGTAAGTATGGTTCTAGGTCCAAAAATACTGCTCTACAACTAATCGGACATCGAATAATGACACCTAGGATTGTTACCTCAACTGAAAAAAAACTTATCGGTCATCACCTTCAAATGTGTCTATCTGATAACAAAACAGCTCAACTTTGGGGGGAATTTGGACCAAGAATAAAAGAAATTCAAAATAAAGTATCGGACGCTAAAATATCGCTTCAAATATACCCGCATCTATACCACCAAAACTTCAACCCCAATAATACATTTGAAAAGTGGGCTGCCGTCGAAGTTGATAGTTTGGAAAGTATCCCAAATGGCCTTGACTCTCTTTTGCTTGAATCTGGAGCTTATGCTCTCTTTAATTACAAAGGACCTAGTGCAGACCCAGCTATTTTTCAATACATTTATTCTGAATGGATACCGAATTCCAATTACGTAATCGAATCGCGTCCTCACTTCGAGGTTTTGGGATTACATTACAGTAAAACTGATATTAATTCAGAAGAAGAAATTTGGATTCCAATAAGCAATAAATAAAACACTAAAAGCATACTACAAGAAGGCAGGCGGTTTACGGAACTCAATTTTCGCATCCTGAAAAATAGACGATGTATTTCTTATACTGACTAAAAAACTCTTATTCCCGCCAACAGGTGTCCAATATATAGACAAGGCCCAACAATGCATGTTTCTATTTAAAGAAAAGTTTGCATTTGAAAGCCTCCGATCTACAACATTAAAATTCAAATTACCTGATAAATTCCAGCGCTTGGTAAAACTCAAATCACCGCGAACACTTAGAGATTGCACAAATGTATATGGATCCGGGTTACTTTCTGTGACATTTTGATTTGCGCGAATACTGTAGATGTGTGAGACATTCATTTTCCATGGAATATCAAAGAATACCATATGCTCAGGATGCAACGCGAAATAATTATAGTCCGCGTTCCATTCATCATTCAATTTCGCGGTTTCATCTTTAATTTTTTCTCTATCTTTTTTAGGGGCGAAAACCATTGTTGTTGAAAAATTAACCGTTAAAAACCGCCCTAAACCTTGCTTACTTTGAAAGGCATAATCAGAGGTTACTCGACCATTCAGACTATCCCATGAATAGGGACTGAAAGTAGCATTAGTAACTACATTTAGCCAAGTTCTAGGACTGACGCGCATATTCATGCTAATATTTGATAGGTTCATTGAGTCCTTAAGAAAATCATAGTTCCCTGAGAATGACAACTGGTCAATAATCCTTATTTTTTTAAAACCAGTTACTGTATCCTTATCAGACTTTAATTTTAACTCAAAAGTATTGTTTAATGCGAAAGTTAAAAAAGAGGACTCTACAGAATTTCCGACAGAGTACAGACTCCTTTCATACTCTGAATAACTCAATGCAGCCTGATCTACTCCAAAGCCACCCGTAATAAGTGGATTAATTAGAGGAACGTAACGGTAACTTAATTTCGGTGTCATAATATGACGCATTTTGGCTTGTTTTTTACCAACGAAATTATAGTAGGAATAAAGCATTGTCGTCGCACTGACATTTAAATTAAACTCATGTGCGAAATCCGCAGCCTCTATTGTATCAACTGCGGTGGTGTTGTTAATCAAATCATAGGACTTCTCTATTCTCTGAAAATTAAGCTTTGTCGCATAATTTGCGCTAGGGGTTAATTTCAAAATGTTTTTAAACAACCCACCCGTAGTCTGAATGCTCATAGATTGCTTTGCTCCGTAAAGAAATTGCTGCCCAATACGATTGAAATCCCCTTGTGTAAGCAAAGAATCGGAAAAATTAGACCTGTTTTGTCCATCAAAATTATACGAGAAACCTACACGTTCTATGATTTTTTTCCACTCCTTATTTGAACGCTTGATAAATCTTTTAAAGGGAAATATCCGCGTCATATTTGCAGTAAAAATAGGACTTACAAGTGAAATTGATTCTGCTAAAGAGTTTTGTCTTAAGGAAATCTTCAACCCCATATTTAAGGGCTTACCTGGAAAGCTTCGGTTTAGATTGATATCCGAATTAAATGAATTGTTAAAATAAGTAGGATTGATAGGGTCTAAATTGTTTTTGGTTTCATTGTCAGATATAAAATTAACATTCGAAGAAAAAGACCAATTGGGGTTAGACTTTCGAGCCTTTCTATGCGACCAAAAAACAGTTGCTTTGTTACTCGTCTCATCTGTAGGAAAACCAGTCTTATATTGCTGAAACCCTAAGGATAATTTCCCCGAATATGCATATCGTTTTGCGTAATCAAGATCATTTCGTAAGCCCCAACTCCCTCGGCTATAGAGGTTGGCATAAACAGAGGTTTGAAAACGCTCATTTATTGGTATATAATACCCTAGATTTTGAAAACCAAAGCCAAATGCCGAGCCAGGGACCAACTCAGGGAATAAAATACCGTGGGTGCGTTCTTTTTGATTCGGAATTAAAGCAAATGGAAGACCAAAGGGTGTAGGAATTCCATTAATCCAAAGATTCATTGGTCCTGTTGCAATTCTTTTTTCAGGAACAATAACGCCCTTTGAAAGCTGAAAATGATAGTGGGGGTTTTTTTGATCACAAGTCGTTAGACGTCCTTTTAGAAGGTGAACTTCATCTGATGGGTGCCTCTTGGCTGTACCCATTTTAAAATAAAATTCATCTTGTTTAAGAGCAAGTTCTTTTATGAAACCTTTTTTTGTTTCAATGTTATAGCGCATCTCCTCACATTGCATTTTTTCTTGACCATCCTGGAATTCAGGATATTCAGTTGGTTGCCCCAGAGAGTCCAAAATATACTTTGCTGTAACTTCATTTTGATCCAAATCCACCTCTATATATCCTGCAGTTAAGGATATAGTACCCATATCCACTTGAGCACCGCCGTATAAAAAAACAAGCTTGTTTTTTAAATCACTGTAAATTGAATCTCTTGCACTATAAGTGATTACCTCATCTAAATCCGACTCATTCACATACAAAGTATCTCGAGATGCAACCTGTGCAGTAACAGTATTACCTAAATGCATTATTAACAAAGCAAGGGGTATAAAATATAGTATGGAATGAAGTTTGCTCAATAGGAGTGCACTAAATTTGTTTATATGCAAGTCGATAGGACAAAATTACCAATTTTACGATTGTATACGGTTAACGTATTACGAACCTTTTTATTGGTTCAGATTATTTTTTGTGGTATCCAAAGATTTTCAAGCCAAAAACTAATTGAAACTGTTGTGATTGATGCAGGTCACGGTGGTCATGATCCCGGCTGTCATGGTAAATTCTCTCAAGAAAAACATGTCTGCTTATCGATGGCTCTTAAGCTCGGAAAACTCATTAAAGATAAATATCCAAGTCTAAAAATAGTTTACACGAGAGATAAGGATGTCTTCGTTGAACTTGGTGAAAGGGCAAACATTGCGAATAAAGTCAAAGCAGATTTATTTATTTGTATACATGCTAATGCTGCATCACCCGCGGCATATGGAACTGAAACCTATGTGCTTGGCCTTCACCGCTCAGAGGCACAGCAAAAAGTAGCTTCGCGCGAAAATTCAATCATTGCTCTGGAGGAAGATGGTGGTGCTCAATATCAAAACTTCGACCTATCCCCAGATGCCATTATTGCAAAGAGACTTCAGTTGTCTGTTTTCCTAGATCATGCAATAACATTTGCTCAATTTCTTCAAGCAGAATTTAAAAAATTAGGCCGTAGAGATCGCGGTGTAAAACAAGCAGGGTTCATGGTACTTTACAGGACCACAATGCCAAGTGTTCTGATTGAAACAGGTTTTCTAACCAATCCGAATGAAGAAGGTTTTATAGGGAAAGATGCAGGGCAGAATAAAATGGCAAAAGCGATGCTTACAGCATTTGACAACTATAAAGCCGCAATAGAAGGAACAGATATTCCTCAAGTAAGTGAGGAAAAGCCTACTCCTAAAGAAAATTCAGAAACAGTAATAGAAACAATAAAAACGACTGAAGAACCGGAGCCAAGCTTTCTAGAAAAAGTGAATGAGGATGAAAAAAATAAGGGTCTTATTTTTCGGGTTCAAATCCTTAGCCTCAACACAAAAATAGGAGCCGATTCATACCGCTTAAAAGGAGAACCTAATACCTTTGAATACCAACAAGGAGGTTTATATAAGTATTGCTCAAAAGGCTTTAAAGACAACATTCAAGATGCTATTAGTTACAAAGTAGAGATGAGAGAAAAAGGCTTTAAAGGAGCATTTGTGGTTGCTTTCTTGCACGGAGAACGCATAAGTATCGAAAAAGCACGTAAATTAGTAAAAAATTAAATTTTGAAATTTCAAAAGGAAATAAAAGCTGGTCTAGTCGCTATTATTGCGATTACCATTCTAATCTTTGGTATCAATTTCTTGAAAGGCTACAGCTTTTTTGGTGGTGATGACATTTATCACTCCTACTTTGAAAACTCAAACCAATTAATGGTTTCCAGTGATGTAATTCTCAATGGTGTTGTTATTGGGAAAGTTGTGAATGTTGAGATTCTTCCTGAAAACAAACCGAATAGAAGAGTTAAAATAACATTTAATGTTCAAAACGGAAATGTAAAAATCACGAAAGGAAGTACGGTCGAAATCGGATCACCTGATTTCTTTTCAAAAGGCTTAATTTTAAAAACAAATCCATCCAATAAAGAGGAATATAAAAAAGGCGCTGAAATCCCAGGTGTAAAATCAAGCTTAGACCTTGCTTATCAGGTTAAAGAATACGCTGACCCAATTACACAAAAACTTCAGACCATGATGATCTCTGTGGATAATATGGTCAATTCACTATCGGCATTTTGGGATTCAACTGCAACCTCGGAAATTGAAGGAAGTTTCAATCGTGTTAAAACAACCATAGATAAGTTAGGGAATGCTGCAGAAGAAATTGAACTTTTTGTAGCACAGGAACGTCTTCAATTTTCAAGAATAATGTCAAATGTGGAAAGCATTACAGTCAATCTTAAAAAGAGTAATACCGAAGTCTCCCAGATCATTGGGAATACTAAAAAGATTTCTGATGATCTTGTTTCTGCAGATTTTAAAGGAATCATACTGGACGCAAATACATCGATTCAAAAGATAAACGCATTACTTAGTGAGGTAGAAAATGGTACGGGCACTATGAGTAAGTTGTTATATGATGAACAACTATATATAGAACTTGTTGAATCCAATAAAAAACTTCAAGATCTCGTGGAGGACCTTACGCTTCATCCTGAACGGTACATTCACTTTTCACTACTTGGCTCTAAGACAAAAGGCACAACCCTCAGCCCAAAAGAGGAAAGAAAGCTTAGAAAAGTTTTAGATACGATTCAAGACTAAGCTCAATTCAAGACCTAGATCAAAGTTTTATTACAAGTTCCTTGTTGAAGTTGCAAAATGTAAGCAACTATAATTACCTTTATTCTAGTTATTAAATTATATTATTTTAGCCGCTTTATCTTGTTATGCGTGCATAGTAAAATAAGTTTAACTATATTTGAATAGACAACAAAAATTGTATGAATATTAGTGTGATTCTTTTCGCCATAATTGCAATTATCGGCACATCTTTTTTCTCCTACAATATCTGGAAAATCAAATACAACATAAATTTGGGCCTCCCGACTGAGCGATCTGGACAAAGAGGCAAAAGATTAAAAACGATGTTGCTTGTTGCTTTTGGACAAAAGAAAATGTTTTCAAGACCGATACCAGCATTACTTCATCTTTGTCTATACGTTGCTTTTGTCATCACACAAATAGAGCTTTTTGAAATAATTACAGATGGACTATTACACGAGCATAGATTCTTCCGTAATGGACTAGGCGGATTTTATACCTTCACCATTAGTTTCATTGAAATCCTTTCTGTTTTAGCCTTCTTCGCTACAATCATTTTTCTAGCAAGGAGGAATCTATTAAAACTTCCACGTTTAAATATGAAAGAGATGATCGGCTGGCCCACTAAAGATGCCAACCTGATATTGATTTTCGAACTGGTTTTACTCATCTGTATTTTTACGATGAACGGAACGGATGAAGTCCTTTTTCAACGCGGCGCATCGCACGCTGATATGGGAACAAATGGTAGCTTCGGATTTAGTGTTTCATCCTTCTTGGGGCCTTTACTTTTTGATGGTTTATCAACAGAGTCACTGCATTTCGCGGAAAGAATGGGTTGGTGGGGACATCTACTCATGGTTCTCGGATTCCTAAATTACTTGCCTTATTCAAAACACTTCCATATCCTTTTGGCTTTCCCAAACACCTACTACTCCAACCTTGAAGCTAAGGGTAAATTCACAAATATGGAAAGTGTAACCAAAGAAGTGAAACTCATGATGGATCCAACAGCCGATCCTTATGCTGCACCAGACCCTGATGCACCTCCCCCATCACGGTTTGGAGCAAAAGACGTTAGTGATTTAAGTTGGAAAAACCTTATGGACGCATACACTTGTACAGAATGCGGCCGTTGCACTTCCTCTTGTCCGGCAAACATTACTGGAAAGTTATTGTCCCCAAGAAAAATAATGATGGATACAAGAGATCGATTGGTCGAAGTAGGAGAATCCAAAAGAAAAAACGGAAAAGACTTTGAGGATGGAAAAGCACTTCTCGGTGATTATATTTCAGAGGAGGAACTCTGGGCTTGTACATCTTGCAATGCTTGCGTAGATGAATGCCCTGTAAATATTGACCCGCTGTCCATTATAATAGACCTTAGAAGGTTCCTAGTTATGGAGGAGTCTAAAATACCCAATGAACTTACGGGTATGCTTACCAATATTGAAAACAACGGTGCTCCTTGGCAATTTTCACAAAACGATAGATTAAACTGGGCAAATGAAGAGTAATAAAGAAGATTTCAAATTATTAGATGCAACAGAAGATGGGAAATCTATTTCGCCTGTACTTCCCGACGAAGTCAAAAACTATATGATTGATATCGATGGCACAATTTGCGATGATATACCAAATGAAGAACCTGAAAGGATGGCAACAGCTGCCCTATATGATGACGCATTAGAAACAATTAATACTTGGTTTGAACAGGGACATATCATCACCTTCTTCACTTCAAGAATTGAGGAACACAGGGATGTTACAGAAAAATGGCTCAAAGAAAACGGATTCAATTATCACGGTTTACTTATGGGTAAACCTCGTGGCGGCAACTACCATTGGATAGATAATCATATTGTAAGAGCCACAAGGTATACAGGTAAATTCACGAATCTGGTAGAAAAAAGTGCAAACATTCAAGTTTTTAAAGAATAAAAAATGAGTATTCAAGTACCAACAATGGCCGAAATGACGGCAAAAGGTGAACATCCAGATATCTTGTTTTGGGTAGGTTGTTCGGGCAGCTTCGATGATCGAGCCAAGAAAATCACAAAAGCTCTTGTTAAAATACTTAATAAATGCAAAGTATCTTTTGCTGTTTTAGGAAGTGAAGAAAGTTGCTCTGGTGACCCTGCAAAACGTGCAGGTAACGAATTCACGTATCAGATGCAAGCCATGATGAACATTGAGGTTCTTAACGGATATGAGGTGAAAAAGATTGTTACTGCATGTCCCCACTGCTTTAACACCTTAAAAAATGAATATCCAGAGTTGGGCGGTGATTATGAAGTTGTTCACCATACTCAACTTATTCAGGATCTAATAAATACAGGTAAATTAACTTTGGAATCATCGGGGACCTTCAAAGGAAAAAAAATCACATTCCATGACCCCTGTTACCTTGGAAGAGCAAATGATGTTTACGAAGCACCCAGACAGCTTATTGCCAAATTGGATGCTGAACTTGTTGAAATGAAACGCTGCAAGTCGAAAGGTCTTTGCTGTGGAGCAGGCGGCGCTCAAATGTTCAAGGAGGCTGAAAAAGGAAATAAAGAAATCAATATTGAACGTACTGAAGATGCAACTGAAACCAAGGCTGCAGTTATCGCAACGGGTTGTCCTTTCTGCAATACCATGATGACAGATGGAATCAAGAATGCAGAAAAGGAAGCAGAAATAAAAGTACTTGACATAGCTGAACTTATTGCAAATGCAGCTGAACTTTAAAAATTTATTCCCAGAATTCAACGGTAACAGTCGTGTTTGGACTTACCTATGTAACCGTAAACTTACCGTATTAGAGGTCAATGAAATTCAACAAGAACTAGACGGCTTTACGCAGTCTTGGAAAGCGCATCAAAAACAATTGAATGCCACTGCAACGATTCTTTTCAATCAATACATCATATTTGCCGTAGACGAATCGGCTGCTGAAATTACGGGATGCTCCATTGATAGCTCTGTTCATTTCATGAAAACATTACAAGTGAAAATTCAAGCTGACTTTTTCGATCGATTAAATGTATTGGTAAAAGAAGATTCGAACATCAAGCTGATTTCATATCATGACATTGAAAATTATAAAGGAGCGTCTGTTTTTAATCCAAGCATTGATCGACTAAATGACCTACGTGAAAAATGGCTCGTTGAAATCAAAAACGCACCCTACTTTTAATAAGAGCTGGATGCTCCCCCAATCTTTTCGATGGGATGCCAAGTAGTTTTGAGTTCTTGAAAAGCAGTGATAAACGCAAGGCCTTGACCATTTTCCGTCTTTAAATCGGCTGACATTTCACGCACACGCTTCAGATTATCTACAGCTGCCAATTGAATATCCTTACGAAAGCGGCTCGCTTTATCGATGAAAAGAGCATTTACATCCATGTGCGCAGAAAGTGGTGACCAAAGCTCCTCAACAGAACCTGTAAGTATATTTACAACACCACCAGGGACATCAGAGGTATTTAACACCTCAGCAAATGTAATCGCAGTTAAAGGAAGTTTTTCTGAAGCAACCAACACACAAGAGTTCCCTCCTGCAATAATTGGCATTACATAAGATATAAGATCAAGCAAAGAGGAAGTAGCTGGCATTAGTACACCGACAAGACCAATAGACTCATTTGTTGAAAAATTAAAATGAGACGAGCTCACAGGGTTAACCGTGCTTGATACTTGATTAAATTTATCACACCAACCTGCATAGTAGACAATTCTATCAATTGCACTCTCTACCTCGACAGTGGCCTCTTTTTTAGTAAAGCTTTGAAGCATTAGTTCTTCAACGAATTGCGCACTTCTTCCCTCAAGAATTTCAGCTATTCTATAAAGTATTTGACCTCTATTGAATGCGGTACGTTCTTGCCACGCCCCTTGTGCCTTTCTTGCAGTTTGTACCGCATTACGGACATCTTTTCTTGAACTTAAGCAGATATTTGCAACGGGCTCATTATTCGCATTTAATGCTTTATAAAATCGTCCGGACTCTGTTCTTGGAAATTTACCACCAATAAAAATTTTATAAGTCTTTAATACCTCTAATCTATTCATAAACTATTTATTTTAGATATGCGCCTAAACCATGTAATCCACCTTCACGACCGAAGCCACTTTCTTTATACCCCCCAAAAGGAGAAGCAGGATCAAATTTATTGTACGTATTTGCCCATACCACTCCCGCTTTAAGTTTTGATGTAAGGTTAAAAATCTTAGAACCCTTATCGGTCCATACACCTGCAGCCAAACCGTAAGGGGAATTATTTGCCTTTTGTATCACTTCGTCAACCGTTCGAAAGGTTTGGATGGTCAAAACTGGGCCAAAAATCTCTTCTTGCGCTAATACACTTGACTGCGCAACATTGATAAAAAGTGTTGGTGGGCAGTAATAACCTTTATTCGGAAGCGCACAATCGACCTGGAAAAACTCTGACCCTTCTTTACGACCGATTTCAATATATTTATTTATGATTTCAAGCTGGTCTGCTGAATTAATAGCGCCAATATCGGTGTTTTTATCTAAAGGGTTTCCAATTTGTAAAGACTGCATCCTATGCTTGAGCTTCCTAATGACTTTATCTGCTATATTTTCCTGAACAAACAATCTTGACCCCGCACAACACACATGACCTTGATTAAAAAAGATTCCATTGATTATGCCCTCAACAGCCTGATCTAGAGGAGCGTCATCAAATATGATATTTGCAGATTTACCTCCTAACTCTAATGTGGCCTTTTTATCTGTGCCAGCAATTGTTTTTTGAATAAGCTTACCAACTGCTGTTGAACCCGTAAATGCGACCTTAGATACCATAGGATGTGCAACAATTGCTGCCCCTGTATCTCCAAATCCAGTGACAATATTCACAACTCCTGGAGGCAATCCTGCAGCATCTATAATCTCAGCAAGCTTCAAAGCTGTCAATGAAGTAGTCTCGGCAGGTTTTAAAACAACAGTATTCCCGGTAGCAAGTGCTGGTGCAATTTTCCATGCCGCCATTAAAAGAGGGAAATTCCAAGGGATAATTTGACCTGCAACGCCTATGGACTCTTTCTTCTGATTCGGAAAAGCATAATCGAGCTTATCCGCCCATCCTGCGTAATAAAAGAAATGATTACAAGCTAAAGGAATATCGATATCTCGCGCTTCTCTAATCGGCTTTCCAGAATCCAAAGACTCAATGACAGCTAATTCTTTGGCCTGCTCCTGCATTAATCGCGCAATTCGAAAGATGTATTTACCGCGTTCTGCAGGTGTGGTTTTTGACCAAACCTCTCGATGGGCTTTTTCTGCAGCTTTTACAGCCCTATCTATATCTTTATCATTAGCTTGAGCAACATCGGCAAGGTGTTCTTCATTATGGGGATTTATTGACGAAAAGTAGGCTTTTGATTGAGGTTCTACCCATGCGCCGTTAATATATAATCCATACTTCTCTTTTAACTGTATATGACCTGTACCCTCGATTGAGGCTGCATATTCCCAATTGTTATTTTTTGTACTCATAATTAATCCAAAGTAAAATAATCTCCCGATTGATAAATACCGGAATCCGTTTTCATGATCTGCATTAAGACATCATTTGCTAGGCTGCTCGCGCCGAATCTAAACCATTTGTTATCTAGCCACTCTTGACCTAAAACCTCTTTGACCATAACCAAGTTGTGTAAAGCGAGCTTTGCATTCGATATTCCACCAGCTGGCTTCATACCTATCATTTGACCTGTTTCATCATAATAATCTCTAATTGCCTGAAGCATAGTATATGTGACTTGAAGCGTTGCTGCTGGTTGAATTTTACCCGTGGAAGTTTTTATGAAATCAGCCCCTGCATAAATTGCAATGTCACTTGCTTTTCTAACATTATCGAGCGTAATAAGCTCTCCGGTTTCTAAAATAACTTTCAATCGTGCTGAACCACATACCTCTTTAATTGCTGCGATTTCGTCAAAAACAAATGCATACTCACCAGCTAAAAATTTACCTCTTGAGATGACCATGTCAATCTCATCTGCACCATTTTCAACAGCATACTTTGTATCTGTCAATTTAACCTCTAATGGTGCCTGGCCCGAAGGGAAAGCTGTTGAAACGGAAGCAACATTAATCCCGTGACTTCCTACAATAGACTTAGCAAGCCTAACCATTGAAGGATAAACACATACTGCCGCTACATTTGGTAAATCTGGATAACCGTCATGAAGATGCGCTGCTTTAAAACACATTTGACGTACCTTCCCAGGCGTATCTTTTCCTTCTAAAGTTGTTAAATCTATCATACTAAGCACCATCTTTAAACCCTGCATTTTCGCATGGTTTTTAATACTTCGTGATTGAAATCGAGCGACGCGCTCCTCAACACCAACTTTATCCACCGAAGGTGAAGAAGGAAGATGATTAATGGTATTGGCTTTTGGCATATAACTGGTTCTATTCAAAGATAAGTAAAAGAAATAGTATCATTTTGAAAAATTTCTCGTAGAATAGAAAGATTTTAGAAAATCATTAAAGGGTATCAGGTGAAAACTCAGTACCTTTAACCTGAATGTAAATAACCATTATGAGAATTTTTCATACTGTTTTTGTTTTCCTTACTGTCATACTTATTGGAAGTCAGCTGAATGCGCAAGATATCAAAGGCCCCAAACATTTCATAAAATTTGATGCAGCACCTGTTTTCGTTGGTGAATTTATGCCTTACTATGAATATGTTATCAACAAGAAAATTTCAACTGAAATAGGCGTCGGATTCGTAACGGATAACTACCTCATGAATTTCGTTCAAGAATCTAATTCAGTACAGTCAAGAGTACAAAAAATAGGCCCTGCATTTTCATTGGCTGCACGCTACTATCCCTATCGAAGGGGTGACTTGATTTACTGTTCTGCAGCCATTAAGTATAGACGTTACAGAAAAGCAAATGAGCAATACAATATTGAAGGGAATATAGAGGAATCGATTGAATACAACCAACGTATTATTCCGAGAATTGGTCTTGGATATAACTTTTACTTAGATCAACATTTTTTAATTGATATTTCTGCTAATCTTGGTCTAGCATTTGAAAAAGAATTGAAAGCCTCAAGTAACGTGCCGCTCTCTAATTATTATTTACACTTTGGTTTAGGTCTGAAATTGGTCTACGCTCTCTAAATCCTCAAGTTCAAGAATGTCTAAAGTTAAGTCTGCTTTTTTTTGTCAAAGCTGTGGTTATGAAACACCAAAATGGCTGGGCAAATGTCCAGGTTGCTCTAGCTGGAATTCTTTTGTTGAAGAACTGAAGCAGAAAAAAGGAAGTACCGCTCCATTTTCAAAAAATTCAACAGATGCAAAACCCGTACCACTTAAAGACATTAAAGAAAACATTAAGCAGAAAACGGAACTTCAAGATAAAGAACTGAATAGGGTTCTAGGTGGAGGGATTGTACTTGGCTCTTTGGTCCTTGTTGGTGGTGATCCCGGAATCGGAAAGTCAACCTTAATGCTTCAACTCGCTATTAAGGAAAATCTCAAAGTATTATATGTTTCAGGAGAGGAGAGCGAGAATCAAATTAAGATGAGAGCAGAACGTATTGGTATCCTCAATGAAAGCTGTCATATTCTTACTGAAACAAATCTTGAAGCCATTTTAACACATGCGAATCAAATTGATCCTCAGATTTTGATAATTGATTCCATCCAAACTTTGCATAGCAGCCAAATCGAAAGCGCCGCAGGAAGCGTATCTCAAGTTCGAGAATGCACGGGTAGTTTATTAAGACTCGCGAAAGAATCTCATATACCTACCTTTTTAATCGGTCACATAACAAAAGATGGAGCTATCGCAGGTCCAAAGGTACTAGAACATATGGTGGATACCGTACTTCAATTCGAAGGTGATCGAAACTATGTCTATCGTCTACTCCGAACGAGTAAAAATCGTTTTGGCTCGACAAATGAAATTGGAATTTATGAAATGTCAGGCGCTGGACTCCGTGCAGTTGACAACCCTTCAGAAATTCTTGTAACCAACACAGATTCTGAACTCAGTGGAATTGCAATATCCTCAACACTCGAAGGGCTTAGGCCATTTTTGATTGAAATCCAAGCATTGGTTAGTTCAGCAGCCTACGGAACTCCCCAAAGAAGTTCAACAGGCTTTGATGCGAAAAGACTCAATATGTTATTAGCCGTTCTTGAGAAAAGATGTGGATTCAAACTCGGGGCAAAAGACGTGTTTTTAAATATTGCAGGGGGTATAAAGGTAGACGACCCAGGAGTTGATTTGGCTGTAACAATGGCTGTTTTATCTTCTAATGCTAATTTACCTATACCTGCAGGAATTGCTTTCTCGGCTGAAGTAGGACTCTCCGGCGAAATCCGACCTGTAAACCGGATTGACCAACGGATTGCAGAAGTAGAAAAACTAGGCTATAAAAAAATACTTATTTCTAAGAATAGTAAAGGCTTTGAGGCATCTAACTATAAAATCGAAATCATTCAATGCTCAAAAATAGACCAAGTCGTTAAAGCTGTTTTTGCTTAATACTGTAAAATGGGAAAACTAATTATCGTTCCGACGCCTATTGGAAATCTAGAGGATATAACACTTCGTGCGATTCGGCACCTAAAGGAATGCAATCTTATTTACGCTGAGGATACAAGAGTTACCCGAAGACTGTTAACACATTTGAAAATAGACAATCGTATCGTTGCATTCCATGCGCACAACGAGCACAGAATATTAGACAAATGCATAGAAGCGATTGAACAAAACGAAACTACCGTTTTAGTCTCAGATGCAGGGACGCCCGGGATATCAGACCCAGGTTATTTATTGATTCGCGAATGCATCAAAAACAATATTGCCTTAGAATGCCTTCCGGGGCCTACAGCAATTATCCCAGCTCTTGTTGGCTCAGGTTTTCCAAGTGAACGGTTTCACTTTGAAGGCTTTCTACCACATAAAAAAGGGAGGGAAACAAGAATTCTAAGTATTTCAGATTTGACATGCACCATTATATACTACGAGTCACCACATAGGATCATTAAAACCTTGAATCAACTCCTCAAATTGTTAGGTGAAGACAGAAAAGCATGTGTGGTTAGAGAAATATCAAAAATTTATGAGAGTTTCCACCATGGAACATTCTCAGAACTCAGCGCCTATTTTACTGAGCACAAACCAAAAGGTGAAATCGTATTAATTATAGCAGGTAAGTCTTAATGAAGATCTTTTAATTGTTTTTCAACAACGCTTACTTTAGTTTTTTGTGAATCTATCTCACCCTTCTTTCCTGATTGTTGATTAAGATTATCTTTTATTTCATTCTTGTTTTCTTCTATTTTTTTCTCAAAATCCTTTATCTCTTTTTCTAATTGCGCTTTTCTCTTCTCAAGGTCTTTTTGCTCTTTCTCTAGGTCGTTTAAAACTTTTTTTTCCGTCCGAACTAGGTCTTCAATCCAATTCTTAACCGTATTAGTTGCAAATTTTTCGATTCGTTCTTTTATGACCTTATATTTCTCAGGATGATCCTTACTATTCAGATAAGCCCCACCTAAATCAAAACCAAAAACAACGCTAACACTTTCGTCCTTATCAGTTAAACCATAGGCATAAGCATTAAATGGTATGTCACCCATTTCCTTCAACTCAACCATTAATGCACTATGTTCATTTTTTGATTGTTTATGTTTACCTATCCCTTTGAAGAACTTTTTAAGTTTTCCATCCACATAATCATAGGGTGCATAAGGAATATCGACAAGTAACGCATTTACATTTTGAGCAACTGAAAAGTCCGCTTTATTTTCTTTGACCTTGATGGTTTGAGCCGATACCGAGACTGAAAACATTAGAAAAAGGAGTATAAAAAGTGTCTTCATTTTTTTTACTACTAATTTAAACTTCTTTTTGGATAGAGAAATGAAAACATTAGTAATTTTGAAATATGCGGTTTAAAGACGTAGTTGGGCAAAATAATTTAAAGTCAAAATTGATTAAAGAGGTTTTGGACGAAAAAATTAGCCATGCGCAAATGTTCCTTGGTGATTATGGATTTGGCACACTCCCTTTGGCGCTTAGTTTTGCGCAATATATCTTTTGTGAAGCTAAAATTGATGGGGACAGTTGTGGGGAATGCCCATCTTGCAGACAAGTAAACGAACTTCAACATCCTGATCTACATTTCAGCTTTCCAACAGTACAGAAAATTAGTAAAATCTCAGATGGTCTAATTACAGAGTGGAGACAACAAATAAAAGAGCAACCATACTTTTCATCATTTGATTGGATTAAACGTATTGACCCAAAAGAGGCAAAGCCCATTATTTCTGTGCATGAGAGTGCAGAAATACAAAGAAAATTGAGACTTAAATCCTATCAAGGAGGATATAAGATTCTAATTATGTGGCTACCCGAAACAATGAACGCGTCATGTGCAAATAAAATCTTAAAAATTCTAGAGGAGCCGCCAAATAAAACACTTTTTCTTTTAATTTCAGCGAACGCAGATATGCTTCTTGATACCATTCGATCAAGATGCCAAATTGTTCAACTTCAACGCGTGGATAGTTATTTAATCGAAGAAGAAATAAGAAAAACTTTTAATCTCGATAAAGAAAAATGCCAATCCATCACCTCTTTTTCACAAGGTGATTTATTAAAAGCCTATGAAATAGCATCCTCCAATGAGGATGAAGCTGCCTTAAAGGATGCATTCATGACTATGATGCGTTCTAGTTATAAAAAAAATGTAATTGAAATGATGGATTGGGCAGAAGTCATGGCAAAGAAAGGAAAGGAGCGGCAGAAAATCTTCCTGAATTACACGCTTCATATGCTAAGGCAATGCATTGTAAAAAATTACATGGGCGAAAAATTAGTCCAAGTCTCAAAAGAAGAAGGCGCTTTCATCGAACGGTTTTCGCCATTTGTTTCTGGAAATAACATCAGAGAATTCATGAAAACATTTGACGAGGCATTTTACCAGCTTGAAAGGAATGCCAATCCCAAGATTCTATTTACCTTGCTGTGTTTTCAATCGATGCGTTTATTACATAAGCATTGATGGTTCAAATTAATTAATTTAAATATCAAAACATGAGCTGTAAGACGTGTAGTAGTGGTGGTGGGAAACCAAATGGATGTCAGACCAATGGCACCTGTAGTACGAGCGGCTGCAATAAACTTGAAGTATATAACTGGCTTGCAAATATTGATCTTCCAGGAGGACAAAAGACCTATGACATACTTGAAGTTCGCTTTAAAAACTCAAGAAAAGATTTCTTTAGAAATGCGCAAAAAATAAATATTCAAGTGGGAGATATTGTTGTCGTTGACGCTTCCTCAGGTTTTGATGTAGGCGTGGTTTCAATCGTCGGTGAACTCGCAAAAATTCAAGTTGCCAAAAAGAACAAAGATTTCAAGCCTCTTGAAACAAGAAAAATACTTAGGATTGCTGACCAGAAAGACATAGACCTTTGGATTAAAGCGCGTTCCAAAGAGAAAGAGTTAATGTATAAGGCCCGAACTTTAGCCCTTAACATTGGCTTAGAAATGAAAATCTCAGATGTCGAATACCAAGGAGATATGTCGAAAGCAATATTCTATTACACTGCAGAGGGTCGTGTTGACTTCAGGCAATTGATTAAAGACATGGCAGGAGAATTCAGAATTCGTATTGAAATGAAACAAATTGGATCGCGTCAAGAATCATCTCGCCTTGGAGGTATCGGATCTTGTGGTAGAGAATTGTGCTGTTCAACTTGGCTGACTGACTTTAGAAGTGTTTCTACGTCCGCAGCGCGCTATCAACAACTATCTTTAAATCCACAAAAACTAGCGGGACAATGTGGGAAATTAAAGTGTTGCTTAAATTTCGAACTAGACTCCTACCTAGAAAGCTTAAAAGCCTTTCCAAAAAAAGAAATAAAATTGAAAACACAAAAAGGAGACGCTTACCATGTAAAAACGGATGTTTTCAAAGGTACAATGTGGTACGCATATCGCGGTGAAAGTGAATTGTTTCCATTAACCCCTGAGCGTGCTAAGGAAATTATTGAATCTAATAAAAACGGCAAAAAGCCAAGTGATCTCAAAGATTACCAAATTAAAGAAACGGTAATTGTTGAGGAAGTAGGTTATTCGAATGTTGTCGGACAAGATAGTGTAAGCCGTTTTGAGAAAACATTCAAAAAGCCAAAAAAGAAAAATTTCAGAAGAAAAAAACGACCCAACCAGAAAAAGGATTAAATGAGTTTTATCAAATACTGTGCTTTTGCAGTTCTTATTGTAATGGTGAGCTCTTGCGGAGAGCAACCTTACTTCATGAAAACCTTCTCATTTGAAAGGCAAATTTGGGCAGAAAAAACCTCACCAGAATTTAAAGTGGACTTTCCGGGAGATACAAATTCCTACGATGTTGTTTTTACTTTTCGAACCACAACTGATTACGCCTTTAATAACTTATGGCTATATATGACAACACAAGGCCCTGTTTGTGCTTCATTAGGAGACAAAACAGCCTTTTTAGGCAGAAAACCCAAAGAACTTAAGATTGCCAAGTCAAATGGAGAATGGCTAGGTCAAAAATCAGGAACTTTTATTGAAAATAAGCTTTATTACATCCGTAGTAAATTCTGCAAAGGCACATACACTTTCAAACTTGAACAGGGCGTTACTATGAAAGAATTAGAAAACATTACAGATGTTACTATTGAAATCAAACCAACAGAATGGGATCAATGAGGTTTAGGAATTTAACAGAAATAGAACTTGAGGCACTTTCTGAAGAGCTTGTTCAGTTTCTGATTGTTCAAGGGATTGATGGTGACTTATGGCTCGAAATGAATCAAAAAAGCCCTCAAAAAGCCATTGAACTTGTATCACTATTCAGTGACACAGTCCTAGAAAAGGTTTATTCAAAAGTGCAACACATGAGTTTCCTTTCAACTCAAATTTTTTCGATTTTTAAAATAGAAGGTTCTGTTATGCAAGCAGTGGTAGTAAAGAATAAAGCTACGAACAAACCGTTTAAAAATATTGAGCAGCTTATCGACCTAACCTCCGCTTCAGAAAATGAGACTTTTGAAATAATGTGCGCAACAAGGGAATTAGAAGACAAAATTTTGGACGAAATACACAGACTTACCGAGCAAGGGTGCCTTATTGCAGACCCAAAACTTTGGGCGCATTTTGCGCAATATCATAAAAACTGACTCAATTAAGCATCTTTTTAGGAGAATTTTCGTTTTTAAAGTATATTTACTGACCATTGAATAAAAAAAATACCTGATGAAAACTCTTAAAATATTTAGTCTCTTTCTTGCGTTAAGCTTAATTTTCTCTTCGTGCATAGAGCATGAGGTTATTCCTGCGCCGGTTAACACCGTAGATTTGAATGCCGCATTTATTGGTTTTGTCAACGGTACTCAAGTTGAATTTACTCAAAATGTAAATGGCTATGGTGCTGAATCAGAAAATACTGAAGATATCAATCCCTCGCCGTCTCCTTCTAAAATGACCTACGGCACCAAAATCAAATCATTATACAATCCGCAGGCTCTTCGCGTAAAATTCGGAGCTCAAGAGTGGGATGTTGCACAAAATGCTTATCCAACAGTTAGCATGTTCAATGAATGGTTAAATCTTTATACCGACGCACCAGTAGGTTTTTCGGATCAAGGACTTAGCGGAGTAGAGGTAGAATACGTTGATAATAATGGTGTTTCATGGCTTTCTCGTGAAAGTGACCCAAATCAATCAGCAATATTTGAATTCACAGGCTCTCAGTCCGACAACACAGGTGATTATGCCTTTTTCAAATGCACCTTCACTTGCTTAGTTTGGAGATACAACACACAAACTGAATTAGATGAATCGATAAATATCGAAAATGGTATAATCACATCTTGGTTCAAGAAATAGAAAACTAATTTTAGTTTTATGAGTGACACGCTCAAAATAGCCATTGTCGGAGATTATAATTTCACCTATAATGCGCACCATGCGACAAATTTATCTTTGGACCACTCCGCAGACTTTCTAGAATTAGAACTTAATTATTATTGGATTAAAATTGCGGATGCCCTCAAACATAAGGCAAGCTACTTCGATCAATATGATGGTGTTTGGATCGCTCCAGGCCCTATAGATAACCCATTTTACCTTTCAGGGGTTTTTAAAAAACTAACTGAAAATACAGTACCCATTTTGATTACAGGTGAAGGGTTCAAACTTTTTCTTGAATACCTCATTACCTTTCATCAGCTTACGACATTTCAAGAAAAACTGATCTCTGAAAATTTAATTGCAGGAAATAGTTTTGATCGTTTAACCGTGTCCCCTCAAACCAAAGCATTCAGCAAGCTTTATGAGAATTTTTCTAATATCGAATTAACCTCCTCCAGGTACAGTATCTATCCACAACTTACCGAACAGCTAAAAAATAAATTCATAGATATTGAAGCACTCAATCAGTTTGATGATCCCGAAATTATAAGCCTAAAAAATCATCCATTCTTTATAAGCTGCGCATTTTGCCCCCAGATATCCTCTACTAGAGATATCCCCCACCCTATCATTTATACTTTTTTAAAGATGGCCGTCTCAAAAAAAGTTAAGCCAGAATAAGCTCTTTTGTCTTTGAATAGTATAACATCGAAACAACCTTTTTCTTAAATATTTCCTCAAGGTTACGCTTGTATTCCTTAACCTGCTTATGATCTTTCGCCTCTTTTTTTCCAGTCTTAAAATCAAGAACTACGATGTCAAGGTTTCTAACAATGACCTTATCTGGCCTTAGAGTGTTTCCCGAAGGCAAAAGGATAGGATGCTCATTTAAAATTTTCTCTGCGTTTTTGTATAGGTCTTTTTCAGTGGCCACGTCAAAAAAGCAAGAAGCTACTTCCAATAAAGAATCCCGCATCGAAACTTGAACAATACCATTATTTATAAGCGCACTCAGTGCACTTTCTAATGCACCAATGGTATCTACACTGGCCATAAGCGCATGGAAATAAACACCAAAAAGCCGTTCGTCCTGAGAACCGTGCTCTTCTTTATGCTTCTCTTTGAACGCAATTTGAAAAACTGAAGATTCATTTACGACCTCCCTTGGGGTATAAAAATCACCATTATCAGAAACGGTCTCTATTTTTCTGGTTGCAATACCCGATTGATAGCGGCATACTCCATCTTGTTCTTGTAATTCGAAAGTCTGGATAAGATTATGATGAAAACGATGTCCCAAGTTGGATGCTTTATCATACCTATTGAATATATACAGACGTCTTTCCGGTCTCGTTAAACCAACGTATAATAAGTTAAGTTTGTCTAAAAGAATCAAATTCTCCTCCTCCAATGCTTTGGTATGAATTTCGTCTAAAATATTTGTCTTACTCAAAGAAGTATATAGCACTTTACCATCAGATTCAACAAAAAACTTCGACTCGTTGTGAATGCTCAGGCTAAAGTCAATCTTCGGGATGATGACTATAGGAAACTCTAAGCCCTTAGATTTGTGGATTGTCATGATTTGAACTGCATCCTTACTTTCAGGCATCTTCAATGCAAACTTAGACTTATTATCCTCGAAATATTCTATGAATTTTGACAAATCAGATTGACGGTTACATTGAAATTGAAAAACCAAATCTGAAAACTGATGCAAATACGGGTTTTCTACTTCCTTCCACCTCATGAGTCTGATGAACTCTTGAACCAACTGAACAAGATTTTCAAAAGGTTTAAAGAATTTTTTTGCACCACCAAAATAATCTTCAAGGAAGCGATCATCGTCAAAAATTTTTATCGTTTTTCCGGAATTATTTTGAACCGCTTTGATGTAATTAAAATAGGGGTCGTTTACGGTCTGATTCATCCTAAAATAAAGCTCAGCAAACTGTCTTTTCATTAAATCCACCGTAGGCTTCATTCTCCATTTTAAAAAAGCAATAAGTAATCTCACTTCCATATTACGGCTTATTAATAGAGATTCCTGAGAAAAAACAGTAATTCCCAATTTGGTTAGTTTATTAGCGATTTTTACTCCAAGGTCATTTTTGTCAGTGAGAATACAAATATCACCAAGGTCAAAGGAATCCTTTAGGCATTGATTAATAATGGTCTGAATTTCATCAATCATCTCCTCTGAGTCAGGCTTCCGTTTTTCCGAAACAACTTGGACAAATCCGGCCTTAGTGGCCGCAGGAATTTGAGATACAGCCTCGTAAAACGCACCGAATTTTGGAGGCAATGACGTCCTGAATTGTTCAAAAAAACTATTATTAAAGTTCACGATCTCGGCAGAAGATCGGTAATTCATTTCAAGAGGTCTTTTCGTGCCCATCTGATTAAAATACGCTGAGTGGTCTTCAATCTTTGGATCTTTCTCTGGGTTATAAATAGCAGGTAAAGCCACGAATTGTTCAGCCAAACCGTTGTTGAATCGATAGATAGACTGCTTCGGGTCACCAACGATTAAATTTTGTTTTCCTTTCGAAAGAGATTCTCGCAGAAGCGGTAAAAGATTAAGCCATTGAAGTCTTGAAGTATCTTGAAATTCATCCAATAAAAAATGCTCATATCGGGTACCAAAACGTTCGTATATGTATGGTGCATCCTCTTTCTGAACAAGGGTCCCAATCAATTCATTAAACTCAGAAATACGAATAACCTTCGTTTTCATCCGAAGGTCATGTAAAGCCTCTGAAACATATTTCAATAAAGCCATATTATAAAAATTTGCTTTATACTTCGACAATAACATGTGACGTTGGGCATTTTCTGCATGAAACTCATTTAAGTCTAAAAGCCGTTGCTTTAGTTCTGCTGTAAAAGCCTTAGAATCTCCAGGTTTCTCACATAACTTCATGAAAGTTGCTGTCAACAATGAAACGTCGCGTTTAAAAGTCGGAAACTTTTGATAGCCAAGTATTTTGTTTAACGATTTCATTGTATTTGTTTTACCAGGTAAATCATCAGGGTTCAAATTCATCCCCGATACATATTCCTTAAGCGCAAGATTTAAACCTGAAAAGCCCGAACTAATTGTTCGCAACTCCTTAAGGAGCATTTTAAACTCTTTTTCATCAAAATTTAGCGTGTGAAGTAGTTCAATATATGACTTGTTTTTCTCATTATTTAGTGCCGATGCAAAAGCCAATAAATGTCTTTTGAAGTTCCATTGGCTGCCATCTTGGAAATTTGACTTGGCATAATTTTTTACAAGCTTGGTAAGTGCTAAATTATTAGAAGCACCAACATTACTGAGCATTAACTCCAAAACCTCCTCTAAAACCTCCTTTTCATTCAATGAAATCTCAAATTCAGCAGGCAGATTGAGATCATTTGAAAATGATTTTATCAATCTCAAATTAAATTTATCTATCGTTGATACATTGAAATTTTCATAACCATGAAGAATTGCTTTTAATGCTTTAGAAGCCCTCTTCTTTAACTCATGCACCTCTAGTTTTATGATTTTTTCAAGCTCACAAACAATGGACTCGGTCTTAGAATCCTTGACAGCAGTATCATATTTGGCGATATTAAACAAAGCATCTATAATTCTTGTTTTCATTTCAGTTGATGCCTTATTCGTAAAAGTTATAGCAACAATACCCTTGTAATTATTTGAAGATTCAGGGGCCAACAAGATGGACAAATACTCAAGTACCAGTTGGAAAGTCTTACCACTTCCTGCGGAAGCGTTTAAAACGCATAACGGGTACTTTTTTCTATCAATGGATGCTAACATGTTATTATGTTTTTCTGTTGGCTTAAAAATAGGAAAAACCAATTATTTTACCTTAATTTTGATAGACTATGAATCGGTTTTTATTTTTATTGTTTGTACTAACGTTATCATTGTTTTCTTGTAAAAAAGAAGGCTGTACAGATGAAAATGCTCAGAATTTCAATGAAAACGCAACCCAGAATGATGGGAGTTGTGTTTATTCACCCAATGACTCAATAAAAATTCAAATCAATCCAGTATATAATGGTTTTGATTTACATCTTGACTCTGTTTACAATACGATTGAAGGATATGGTGTGAAATTTACTACTATAAGTTTCTTTATCAGTAACCTAAACAACCAATCCGACACCCTAAATACGTCTTCACTTTTTGATTTTAGAGAAAAGGGAAGGCTTCTTTTAGCCGAAAATCAAGACTTCAATACTTTCAATCAAATTCAAGGTGATATTGGTGTTGGGCCTGCAAACAATCACGGCGATCCGTCAGCATTCAACAACGAAAGTGATTTAAATATAGAAAATGCGGGTTTAATGCATTGGAGCTGGAATACAGGTTATATATTTGTAAATATTGAAGGAAAAGTAGATACTTTGTCGTCAGGAATTTTCAATCACAATTTCAGTTTTCATATAGGAACAGATGCATTTCTCCAAAACTTTTCTTTTGATAACATATCTTGGGTAGAGACTGGTGTCAATGAACATACCTTGTTTCTCGAATTAGATCTTTCAAGTTTCCTAAACGCCGAGAACAATGCCATTGATCTTAAAGATGAATATTTAACACACTCAAACAGCAGTCAACAACCACTCTCTGAAAAAGTAGTAGCAAACTTCGTTAATGCCTTTAATGCTCCGTGATGCATAAAGTATACCCTTTCCTAATATTAATTATACTTTTTTCGTCTTGTAGAAAAGAAAAGGTTTCTTTCATTCCCACACCTTACACCATTGTTATCCCATCACACTTCCCGCAGATGAACATCCCGGATGATAATCCTATGACCAAAGAAGGTGTTGATTTAGGTAGACATCTTTTTTATGAAACAAAGTTGAGTGGAGATGAATCAATGAGTTGCGCAAGTTGTCATAAAATAGGAAGTGGATTTGCTGATAATGTTGCTGTCCCTGTCGGTATAGACGGTATTGCAGGCACAAGAAATTCTATGCCTATTTTCAATATGGGTTGGGATGAATTTTTCACCTGGGATGGCCGTCAATCATCCCTTGAAGCACAAATACTTGAACCCGTTCCAAACCCAATCGAAATGCATTTAGAATGGAAAGAAGCTGTGAATAGGTTACAACTCGACGTAGCGTACAGGAATAAATTCTTTCGAGCTTTTGGTGAAGAAGGTATTGATTCAATTAAAGTAGCAAAAGCAATAGGACAGTTCATCAGAACTATTGTTTCCGGCTCGTCAACCTTCGATGTTATGTACAAATATGAAAATGGCCTTTCATTATCTAACAGTGAAAACCAAGTGCTTGAAAATATTGAAGCTGAGACATGGGCAGGTTACGACCTTTTCAAAAGTTTAAACGGTGCAGATTGTTTTCATTGTCACAATGGACCACTTATGCGGGTAAAAAAATTCAGTAATAATGGCTTGGATGCAACATTTAATGATGAGGGAAGGGCGCTCGTAACTGGGAATGACCTTGATTTAGGAAAATTCAAAGTTCCATCCCTGAGGAATTTATCTAGCACAGGACCCTACATGCACGACGGACGCTTCAACACGCTTGAAGAGGTAATTGAACACTATTCATCAGGGATTCAAATGAACCCAACACTTGATCCTATGATTGAATTTGGAGGTGAAGGAGGAGTGCAACTTGACGCATTAGAAAAAGAATGGCTGAAACAATTCTTGCTCGCTTTAAACGACACTATTTACATTAATAATCCTAATTTTAAGGATCCATTCAACTGAATCATGCCAGCAACGAGACATTTAACAACAGAAGAAAAGGCGCTAAAAATCAATTTGCAATCTGATATTTATGGGTGCTTCGCGGAAATCGGCGCGGGTCAGGAAGTTGCAGCAAACTTTTTTAAAGCAGGAGGAAGTTCAGGAACTATTGCTTTTAGCCACTCAGCATATGACATGAAGGTTTCGGATTCTATGTATGGAAAAACGAAGCGATATGTTTGTGAAGAACGTCTTCAAATCATGTTAAACACGGAATTCACAAACCTCAAAGAAACACTCCCAAATAAATATAAAGAATCAAAGTTCTTTGCCTTTTGCAATACCGTTGAATCGCTGAACTACCACAAAACAAATCAAGGTAAAGGCTGGGTTGGTATTCGTTTTCAACTCAAACCCGAGGCTGAGCCTAACACTGTCGTTTTACATGTCAAAATGCATGACAATAGTCACAAGGGGCAGCAAGAAGCACTTGGAATTCTTGGTGTAAATCTTATACACTCGTGCTACCATAGTAATAATGATATCGATGAATTTCTGGATGGACTAACAAAACGTATTCCTCGAGACCGTATTGAAATTGATATGCTCAGTATCACGGGACCTGACTTTAGTAATATAGACAACCGTGTTATTGCCCTCAACCTTGTGAAAAGAGGCATTACGGATGCGACTATGTTTGATTTAGCTCAAAACGTTTTGCAACCTACGAATGCACTTTACAAAAAGAACATATTGTTAACCAGAGGTCGTTTTCGACCTGTTACAAAAGTTCATATTGATATGATTGAGAATGGCAGAAAAGCTTTCTCAAATGAAAATGAAGTAAAAGAAGATAATGTAGCGGTGGTATTTGAACTAACCTTAAAAGACCTTACAGCGGATGGGAAAATATCTGTTCAAGACTTCTTAGATCGCGCTGATTTACTCTCTTCGCTTGGTTATACGGTAATGGTTTCAAATTATCTGAAGCATTATAAGATGGTAGAATACCTCGCGCCTATTTCAAGAGGTAATTTAATCGGCGTTATCCTCGGAGTTTATAATCTTAACACAATCTTTGATGAGCGATATTATGACAATCTTCCTGGAGGACTGCTAGAAGCATTCGGTCGCGGTTTTGGACCGAACATGAAGCTTTATGTATATCCAGCATTGAATGTTGAGGATGGTGAAATCTATGATCTCGACAATATTGAAATCGCACCAAACCTAAAGGGTCTTTTACAATACATGAGGGAAAATGACAAAATGAAACCGATTGTAGAATTCGATCCGAAACTCCTCCATATCATGTCAGATGATGTACTTTCAAAAATTCGAGCAGGAGCATCAAGTTGGGAAGAAGATGTGCCAGAATCTGTAGCCAAGGCAATCAAAGCATTTGAGCTATTTGGCTACCATAAGAAAGAGGTCAATATCTAATGCCTCACATTAAAAACGCCCTACTACGCTTTCGCATCATTGATAAGATGATTCGAAACAAATACAAGTCATATCCATCGAAACAAGAGCTCAGAGAAGCTTGCGAAGAGTCTCTGTATGGATCTATTGATGGAGCGCATATCTGCAATAGCACTATTGAAAAAGACCTATTTAATATGAAAATCGAGCATGATGCTCCGATTAAATACAGCAAAAAGAACAGAGGTTATTATTATGAAAACCCTGATTATAGTATTAATGATATTCCGCTTACTGAAGACGAGCTAAGCTCAATAAAATATGCCGTAGACACCCTACACCAATTTAAAGAAACGCCTTTCTTTAAAGAATTCGGTAATGCTATTGATAAAATTGTTGACCGTGTTTCAGTTGGCGATGAGCAGAACGAAATGTCAAAGTATATACAATTTGAAGCCGCAGCCTCAATTGGAGGTAATGAATTCCTGCCTATACTCTTGGAGGCCATACAAAGGAGACGAAAAGTTTGGTTTATATACACAAGCTTTACAAAGGGAGCGGGAAAGCCAAGAAAAGTTTCTCCGTTGTTCCTCAAGGAATTTCAAAAAAGATGGTATTTAGTTTCTTATGATTCTTCTAGCGAAGATATACGCACCTATGCACTTGACCGGATGGAGGAGCCAAAAATACTAGAAGATTTGCAAGACAACCTAAAGGATTTCAAACCTGAAGAATATTTTAAAAATGCCATGGGTATAACGAGCTATAAGGGAAACGCCTATGTAATAAAACTCAAGGCCAAAGAGATTGCTTCGAAATACCTAAAAAGTCAACCCATTCATAAATCACAAGAAATTATTAAAGAAATTGAGGATGGGTCAACATATTTCCAGTTAAAACTTTTGATTTCTGAAGAATTAATCCGTGCACTACTGAGTTATGGTGGTGAAATTGAAATCATTGAACCAAAAGAACTCAAAACCGCATTGATAGAAAGAATATCAGCGATGCATAAGGTTTATCAATTAAAATAATTAGTTCAACTTATTGTTAATTTTACAGTTGTAATCAATTATATATGGAAATCATAGTAGAACATAAAGAAGGGGTCTGTTTTATTACCTTTAATAGACCTGAAGTTTTCAACGCTTTTAATAAACCAATGGCAATGGCCGTTCAAAACACCCTAGACGCATGTGAAAAAGATGATACGGTAAGGGCTGTAGTACTGATAGGAACGGGGAAAGCCTTTTGCGCAGGACAAGATTTGGCTGAGGTTACAGATCCAAACGGACCTGAATTGAAAGATATTGTTGGCCAACATTACAACCCAATAATAAAACGTATTCGAGCCATCGAAAAACCAATTATTGCTGCAGTAAATGGCGTAGCCGCTGGCGCGGGTGCGAATATCGCTTTGGCTTGTGATATCGTGTTTGCAAAACAAAGTGCTACTTTCATTCAAGCATTTTCAAAAATTGGGCTTATACCAGACTCGGGGGGAACATATTTCCTTCCGAGAATTATTGGCGTTCAAAAAGCACTGGCACTTATGATGACTGGAGATAAAATCAGTGCGCAAGAAGCTGAAGAACTGAATATGATTTACAAAGCCGTTGAAGATGCAACTTTTGATTCCGTCGTTCATAGTTTTGTAAATAAGATTGCTAAGATGCCTACAAGAGCCATAGGGCTTACAAAAAAAGCAGTTAATGAAAGCCTATCAAACTCACTAGATGTTCAATTGGGCCTGGAAGAAAAACTTCAAAATGAAGCAGGGCAGACTAAAGACTTTAACGAAGGTGTCGAGGCTTTTCTCGAAAAAAGACCTGCAAAATTCATAGGTAAATGATTGAAACAATTGGCGTAGTTGGCTCAGGAACGATGGGTATAGGAATTGCTCAAATAGCTGCACAGAATAAACATCAGGTGGTCCTTCATGACCATAGTGAAAAACAATTATCGAAGGCAAAAGAAGGTCTTGACAAGATAATGAAAAGACTTGTTGAAAAGGGACGAATAACTGAATCGGAACGTAAAGTAATAAACAGCAGGATTTTATTTACAACAAATATGGGTGACTTATGGCCCTGTGGATTAGTAATCGAAGCAATAGTAGAAGATATCACGATCAAACATGAGGTTTTTAAAAAACTTGAAGATATTGTTTCTGATCATTGTATTTTGGCATCAAACACATCCTCATTATCAATAGCTTCAATTGGCGCTGCATTAAACAAGTCAGAACGTATTATTGGGATCCATTTTTTCAATCCGGCACCATTAATGCCTCTTGTAGAAATAATTCCCTCCATACAAAGCTCTAAAAGCACAAGTGACTCTGCAAAAGAACTCATAACCTCGTGGGGCAAAACGGTAGTCATGTGTAAAGATACACCTGGATTTATTGTAAATCGGGTTGCACGACCTTTTTATGGCGAAGCGCTTCGCATTTACGAGGAGGGTATTGCTGACTTTGCAACAATTGATTGGGCACTCAAAGAGCTTGGAGGATTTAGAATGGGGCCTTTTACACTCATGGATTATATTGGTAATGATATAAACTTCGCTGTAACGGAATCTGTATTTAAAGCCTTTTTCTACGACCCGAGATTTAAACCTTCGTTTACCCAAAAAAGATATTCAGAAGCCGGTTTTTACGGTCGTAAATCAGGAAGAGGTTATTATCACTATGAAAACGAAGAACTAAATTCAAAGGCAAATAAAGATAAAGTTTTGGGTCAATCTATTCTTGACCGTATTGTTTGCTTATTAATCAATGAGGCAATTGACGCTGTCTTCATGGATGTTGCGACAACTAAGGATGTAGATTTAGCGATGACCAAAGGTGTAAACTATCCGAAAGGTCTTTTACAATGGGGAGATGAAATAGGGTTAGAAGTTGTATTAAAGAGACTCCAGGATTTATTCGATTACTACGGAGAGGACCGATACCGGCCTAACCCTTTGCTTCGAAGAATGGTAGCCGAAAAAAAGAAATTTTATAGCTGATTTTAGTATCTTCGCACCTTAAATAAAAACTATGGCCTATTTATTTACTTCAGAATCTGTTTCTGAAGGTCACCCAGATAAAGTAGCAGATCAAATATCTGACGCACTTATTGATAATTTCCTTGCCTTTGACCCAGATTCCAAAGTCGCATGTGAAACACTCGTCACCACGGGACAGGTGGTTTTGGCAGGAGAAGTAAAATCTAATACTTATTTAGACGTTCAAAAAATTGCACGAGATGTAATTAACAAGATTGGATATACCAAAAGTGAGTATATGTTTGATGGCAATTCATGTGGTGTGTTTTCAGCAATTCATGAACAATCTTCAGACATAAACCAGGGTGTTGAACGTGCGGTAAAAGAGGAACAAGGCGCGGGAGATCAGGGAATGATGTTTGGATATGCAACGAACGAAACAGAAAGTTTCATGCCTCTTCCATTGGAGATTTCTCATCTTCTACTTAAGGAATTGGCAGCACTCAGAAGAGAAAATAATGAAGTAACCTATTTAAGACCGGATTCTAAATCTCAAGTTACCATTGAATATTCAGATGACAACAAACCTATTCGTATTGATGCAATTGTAATTTCAACACAGCACGATGATTTCGATGGAGAACAAAAAATGCTGGCAAAAATAAAAAATGACGTCATTGCCATTCTTATCCCTCGGGTTAAGGCATTACTTCCTAAAGAAACACAGGCATTATTTACAGACAATATTACCTACCATGTAAATCCAACTGGAGTATTTGTTATTGGTGGCCCACATGGAGATACGGGATTAACAGGAAGAAAAATTATTGTTGATACATATGGTGGTAAAGGTGCCCACGGTGGTGGTGCTTTTTCTGGAAAAGATCCATCAAAAGTTGACCGGTCTGCAGCTTACGCAACGCGTCACATTGCAAAAAATGCAATTGCTGCAGGTTTGAGTGATGAGATTTTGGTGCAAGTGGCCTATGCTATTGGGGTTGCTAAACCTATGGGACTATATGTTGATACTTACGGAACTTCCAAAGTTAACCTTACGGATGGAGAGATTGCGAGAAAGCTTGAAGACCTTTTTGACATGCGACCTTATGCAATTGAGACAAGATTCAATCTCAGAACACCTATTTATTCAGAATCTGCTGCTTACGGCCACATGGGTCGAGAATGTAAAGAAGTAGAAAAAGTTTTTAAAGATGCCTCTGGGACTACGAAAACGATGACAGTCAAACTCTTTCCTTGGGAGGAGTTAAACTTTGTAGAAAAAATCAAAGCTGACTTTGATTTATAAATAATTTTCATTTCAATAAAAGGTCCTTCGGGGCCTTTTTTTTGTTAAATACTATTTTTTCAAAAAAACTGCCAACGTACCCATAATAAAGAAAAAGTAATATTTTTACAAGGATTGAATAACTGTACAAGAAACCAATTATGCAAAAATCTATTTTCACACTTCTAATTTTAACTTTTTCACTTTCAGCTTTAAGTCAAAAAATATCATTTTTTGATAAGTTGATGGCCAAAAAACTAATTGGAGAAGGGAATGAATTATTATACGCTGGCAGAACAAGTGAAGCAATGTTAACCTATGAAAGTGCAAAGCTAAAAAACCCACTTTCAGGAGAGGCTTGTTACCATCTTGGTGTTGCTGAATTCTATCTCAGAAGCTTTTATAACGCACACGAAAATGCCATTGCCGCCGAAAAATTAATCCAAAAGAAAAAAAATGGTGAATATTATTATTATATCGGGAGAATATATCATTCGGTTAATGAAATAGATACGGCAAAATATTACTACATCCGCGCCCAAGAAAAACTAGGGCCAAGAATATCTAAAGATTATGATCTAGATATACTTATCAAGCAATGTGATTTTGTACAAAACGAGATAAAAAATAAAGTTAAATATATCTGTAAACCGTTTTCGAGAGCTGTAAATTCCAAGTATGACGAGTACGGTGCAATCTTAATTTACGACAAGCAAAGACTATTTTTTACAGCAAGACAACCGGAGACAACAGGTAATAATATTAATTATGGCGACCAAAAGTTTTATGAAGATATCTATCGTGCTGATTGGAACACAGAAAAAAACAATTGGGAAATCAATACAACCGATATGGAAGATTACAATACCGAAGGCTTTGATGCATTAAATTTCATTTCGCGTAATGGGAATTATGGACTTCTCACAATCAACACCTCCGCAACAATTGAAAAGTCCACCACAAGTTCAGAGATTTATGAGTTTGAAGCAGACGAAGAAGACAGTACATGGTATATTGACCCAATAAAGTCAGAATCTATAAACACAAGCTATTTTGAAGGCTCTGCTACTATTTCAGACACGAGTTTTGATGAGGATGAAACGGCCACACAAACGATGATATTTGTGAGTGATAGAAATTCTGAAAAAAGTCTAACTGATTTATATTCAGTGCAACGCATTGATGATAAATGGGGTGATGCAAAACCTATCATGGAAATTAACACCACAGGTCGCGAAACCACGCCTTTCCTATCAGCAGATGGTTCTTTTTTGTTTTTTAGCAGCGATGCCTTGCCGGGAATGGGAGGATACGATGTCTATTATTGCAAATGGGAAAATAATAAATGGGGTTCACCCGTAAATATGGGTGCGGCCATTAATACAGTTAATGATGATACACATTTTCAGTATTTTCCAGAATATGGAATAGGTACTATTTCTACGATAACTGATTTTGATGGATATTTCAGTTATGATATATTTCAATTTGATCTCGACGCTTTAAATTTCCCTTTTCAAAAATAGAGACTATTTTCATTATACAATAAGCCTCACTTATGAACCGTTATTTTTTTGAAATTTCATACGATGGTACAAATTTCTTTGGTTGGCAAATTCAACCAACAGAACGTACAATTCAAGGCACCATAGAAGATGTCCTTTACAAGCTGTGTTCACTTAATCATATACAAATTGTGGGATGTGGAAGAACTGATACGGGGGTTCATGCGAAAAAATACTTTTTTCACGCCGATATGGAACTAAAAATGGACGAAGAAAACTTTATGTATAAACTTAATTGCATGTTACCTCAAAGTATTTCAGTTCAAAGTCTTCAACAAGTAGATGATAATTTACATGCAAGGTTCGATGCCAAACTTAGAACATACAGGTATTTTATACACCCGAAAAAAGACCCATTTAAAAAATCATTTTCGTGGTTTATTTCGCAATCTTTAGATTTTGAGTTAATGCAAAAAGCAGCAAATACTTTAATTGGAACGCAGGACTTTGAGGCATTCTCAAAAAAACATACCGATGTGAAAAGTCATATCTGCAACGTTTCAAATGCCTGTTTTCTAGATCAAAAGCAAGGGGTCGTGTTTGAGATTTCGGCGAATCGTTTTCTCAGGAATATGGTTCGAGCTATTGTAGGAACACTCATTGAAGTCGGATTACGAAAATTGAGTATAGAAGACTTTCAAAAAATACTCGACTCAAAAGACAGACAAAAAGCGGCAGCATCCGCCCCTTCTGAAGGCCTCTACCTTTGGGATGTGATTTACCCTATTCAGCGAGACGCGCACCTTCAGTCAAAACCTCACGATTGACTTTTTTAAATAGGCCTTGAAGAACACGACCTGGACCGACTTCAATAATGTGATTCGCTCCATCTACCAACATTTTCTCCATTATCTGTGTCCATTTTACGGCGCCAGTTAATTGTAAAACTAAATTCTCTTTTATTTCATCAGCATTAGATACAGGTAGCGCATTAACATTTTGGTAAACAGGACAAATTGGAACGTTAAAAGTTGTTGACTCAATGGCTGCTGCTAATTCTTCTCGTGCAGGCTCCATCAAAGGGGAGTGAAACGCTCCTCCGACAGGAAGCACCATAGCTCTTCTTGCTCCAACAGCACTAAGTTTCTCGCATGCCTCTTCAACTGCAGGAATTGCTCCGGATATAACCAACTGCCCAGGGCAATTATAATTGGCAGGGACAACAACACCGTTGATGTCCGCACAAATACTTTCAACAACTGAATCTTCTAAACCTAAGATTGCAGCCATTGTTGAAGGTTCTTTTTCACATGCGCTTTGCATTGCAATAGCACGCTTTGAAACTAAAGATAAGCCATCTTCAAAACTCAATGATTTATTTGCTACAAGTGCTGAGAATTCACCAAGAGAATGTCCCGCAACCATATCGGGTTTAAATTCTGCTCCTAAACAAGTTGCTAAAATAGTTGAATGTAAAAATATTGCAGGTTGGGTCACCTTGGTTTGCTTAAGTTCTTCGGCCGTACCTTCAAACATGACTTTTTGGATATCAAAACCTAAAATCTCATTTGCAGCAGCAAACATTTCTTTTGCCTGTGTAGAGGCGTTAAATAGGTCTTGACCCATTCCGGAGAATTGAGCACCTTGACCAGGAAAAACATAAGCTTTCATATTTCTTTTTTTTCACAAAAGTAAAAGAACTAATAGAATATTAAAATTGTCCATCTGAATGATATTTACCTTTCTTATAAACCTTCACCTTCAAAATAATTCCATCCACATCATATTCATACACTTTACCGTCCCATAAAGCGCCATTTCGAAAAGTCCCATCCATCCATATCTCATCATTTTTGTTATAAACTTTGTTATAACCAAACTCCTCAAATTTCACACCCCTTGTATTAGGTTTAATTACACGTGGGGGACGAGAGGAATTGTCTCGTATAACTGGTTTTGGCTTTTCTATTGAAGGTTTGTAGGTCCTGACAATATTTTTCGCGCCCAAATCACTTATTATCACCTCGTATTTAAGAGACCCATTTTTATAATAATGTTTAACTGTACCAAAAGGCGCACCATTTTTTGCAGAATATTCTAATTGTAATTTCCCGTTTTTGTAGAAATACTGAATTGTTCCCGATTCTTGACCGTTATTATTATAATTTCCTTTGTATGACACTTTTCCATTGCTGAAATAACGAACACACGTGCCTTTATATTTATTTTGAATGAACGTGGCCTCTTCCATTTTCTTAGCATTGCGATGATATCTAATGTAAAAACCTTCAGGCCTATTGTTTCGATAATTGCCCTTAAGCTTCGGGGTTTTACCATCCTTATGATACCTTACCCAAATACCTTCTTTTCTACCCTTGATAAAATTACCCTCCTCGACTTTAACCTCATCTTGGTAATTTACCGAAGGGTGATCCTTCCCTTTAAAAATCCATTTACCTGTCCTTTTACCTGTTGGATCTACAGCATTTTGGGCATTAATTGAAGTTCCAAAAGGAAAGGCATGAAGCAATATAAGGAACAAAATAGGTTTCATAAGACTAAAATACAAATCTCCTTGGCTTAAAATGAAAAGTATTCAAATTGTGAATAAAAAAATATAAAAAGCATTAAAAATACAAGCACTTCTGACTAATTTTGTTGAGAGTCAGTCATGAAAACAATAGATCCAAAAGATATTAAAATTCCTCAACTACACAGATACCTCTTAGGTGCTGTTGGCCCGAGACCGATTGCATTTGCATCGACAATAGATAAGGATGGAATTGCAAATCTTGCACCTTTTAGTTTTTTTAATGCTTTTAGTGCAAACCCACCAATTCTTGTTTTTTCACCAGCCAGATCCGGAAGGACAAATACGAACAAAGACACTTACAATAACATAAAGGCCCTTCCTGAAGTAGTCATCAATGTTGTAAATTACGACCTTGTTCATCAAATGAGCCTTGCAAGCTCACCCTATCCATCAAGCACTGATGAATTCATTAAAAGCGGTTTGACTCCTTTAGATTCAGAATGCATAAAACCGTATAGGATTAAAGAATCTCCAGTTCAATTTGAATGTAAGGTAAACCAAGTAATTGAGTTAGGAGATCAAGGAGGAGCAGGTAATCTAATCATTTGCGAAGTTCTAAGGATTCATGTCGATGAAGAAATTCTTGACGATAATCAGATGATTGACCAACATAAAATTGACCTCGTTTCGAGAATGGGAGGGAATTGGTATTGTCGTGCAGATGAAAATTCAATGTTCGAAATACCTAAACCCATTACAACTTGTGGTATTGGTTATGATGAATTACCCGAAGACATTCGAAAGAGTGAAGTGTTGACGGCCAATAATTTAGGTCAGCTTGCAGGAATAGAATCATTACCAAATGAAACAGATGTTAATGAATATAAACTCATTGAATTAAGTGAATTGTTTTTATCTTTGGATGAAGACGCCACGCAATTGGAAATTGAGATTCACAAGCGGGCAAAATTACTACTAGAAAAAAATAATTTGGAGGAAGCTTGGTTGACGCTTCTTTCTTTTAACAATTAAATAAACAATAAAAAATGTTCAAATTTCAAGGAAAAATCAAGGTTATTAATGAGACACAAGTCATAAGCGAGAAATTCAAAAAGAGAGAATTTGTTGTTACAGACACTTCTTCAATGTATCCTCAAGATGTCATGTTTCAATCCGTTCAAGACAAATGTGATATGTTAAACGGTTATTCCGTTGAAGACCAGGTTGAAGTCTCTTTTAACCTTAGAGGTCGAGAATGGACGAGTCCAGACGGCGTTGTTAAGTATTTCAACACTTTAGATGCGTGGAGAATTGAGAAAATGGGTCAAGGTGGTGGAATACCTGCTGCTGGACCTTCAGATATGTCATTAGATGCGCAACCCTCCTCAGAGGCAGCTGGGACAGGCGAGAAAGACGACCTTCCGTTCTAATGAATTTAGAAACTTCAAAACTGGGGCTTAGGCCCCATTTTTTTTGCGCTTTAATTTTTTTAAATCTCCCCAAAAATCTGGATAACTTTTCGTCACGGCATCAGCACCTTCAATAGTAAGACTAGAGTCTAGATTTAGTGCTGTAATAGCTAGACACATTGCTATTCTATGGTCCCCATGAGAATCAACAACTACATCACCCTTTAAACCACCTCCTACAATTAATAAATCATCTCCATCAACACAAATGTTGGCACCTAGTTTTTTGAATTCAGAAACTAAAGCATTAGAGCGGTTACTTTCTTTATTCAAAAGTCTATGCACACCTCTTATTCTAGAAACTCCCCTAACATAAACTGCCAAAGTTGTTAATGCTGGAAATAAGTCTGGACAATCAGTGGCATCAAAATCAAAACCAAAAAATACATCTTCCGAAAACTCAAAAAGACCTTTATCTAAATCATAGTCAACATTGAGTTCTTTCAAAAGCTCAAGAATTTTCTTATCCGCTTGGTACGAATTCTCATTTAAACCGTAGATTCTCAATTCATGCCCTAAAAGACGCGCTACAATCCAATAACTTGCCGCACTCCAATCTCCCTCTACAACATAATTCGTAGATTGATAACATCTATACTTTGGAAGTACAAATTTACTAATGCCGTCAAAAGCGATGGATATTCCATATTTACTAATCGTATTTAAGGTCATTAATAAATAAGGTTTGCTCGTTAAATTCTCAGCATGTATCGTTATCTCTTTGTTTTGGGTAGAAAGACCGATAAGTAATCCAGATAAAAATTGAGATGTCCCCTCAGCATTGACTTTATATTTATCAGAAGTAATGCCTCCATTAATTTGATACGGCAGATGCCCGTTGACAGAATGAATTGATAAATTTTGAGTGCCTCCAAAATCTTCTATAAAGCGATGATCTCTTTTAAGTAATGAACCATCCCCATGTAATTCAAAAGAACCTTCGAGGACTGTGGATAATGCGGCAATTAACCTGAATGTCAAACCACTTTCTCCACACTGAAAACGACCACTCCTTGGTAGCTGAGTCGCGCCTTGAATCTCGATAAATTCATTTTTAACAGCTTTTTCAGCGCCAAGAACACCAATACATGAAAGCATCGCTTTCACATCGTCACTTTTGCCATAATTATAGATCAGAGATTTATTTGGAACAAGAGCCGCAACTAAAATCGCTCGTTGCGCATCACTCTTTGAAGCAGGAATATTTATCTCACCAATCCTCTGTCCCGAACTTACCTTCTTGATCATGAAGATTTACTTGTCTTGGGATTCATGATTCGAGTTTGATGTCGAATAGACTCTTGATGAATGGCATCCATTAAAGTTCGGACAAATTGCGGTGTCAAATGATATTCTTCACTCTGATTTAACCTTTTTGATATGAGGCTACTCCAATGTTCCTGTTGAAGAATTGTAATCTTATTTTCTCGTTTTAAAATACCCACTTCTTCACTAAGTTGCATACGGTCACTTAATAAGTTAAATAACTCATCGTCGAGCACAGAAACTTTCGATCTTATTTCATCAATCATTGTTGCAACATCTTGGGAGAAGTTAGGTTGACGCAAAACCAACTTAGAAAGAAGAGCGTCTAAATCATTAGCGTTCACTTGTTGTTTAGCATCTGAAAGAGCCTTGTCTGGGCTTGGATGCGTCTCAATCATTAAACCATCGAAGTTTAAATCCATAGCATACTGACTGACCTCTAAAAGAAGGTTTCTATTTCCGGTAATATGACTAGGGTCACAAATCATTGGGACATCTGATCGCTTTTCTTTGAAGGCAATTGGAATTTCCCAACTTGGGACGTTACGATATTTGACATGATTATAAATTGAAAAACCTCTATGTATAGCCGTTAAATCTTCTAATCCTGCATTGTTGAAACGCTCAAATGCTCCAAGCCATAATTCTAAGTCAGGATTGATGGGGTTTTTAATGAGAATTGGTGTTTTTGTGCCTTTAAGGGCATCAGCAATATCCTGAACAGCAAAAGGATTTACAGTAGTTCGCGCTCCTATCCAAAGTGCATCAACGCCAGCTTTTAAAGCAGCTTCAACATGCGTTTTATTTGCGACTTCCGTACAAGTCGGAACCTCCAAAAGGCTTCCGGCTTTAACAAGCCAAGGCAATGCCTTCAATCCGAGGCCTTCAAAACTATTTGGATGTGTTCGCGGTTTCCAAATACCTGCACGTAGCATGTTTACTTTATTTGTAGCTACAATATTTGTTGTTATCGAGGATACTTGCGCATGGGACTCAGCACTACAGGGACCTGCGATCACAAAAATATCTGCTTGATTTCTTATTCTCTCTACCAGAGTTCCCTTCATCATATCTTTTGTTTAAACCTTTAATTTAAAAGTAATGATATAACGTGCTTAATTCTATTTTAGTTCAAATAAGATACAAAAATCGGCATGAATTAAAGCCATTCGTTTTAATGAAAACATGTAATAATCAGACTGTAAATAAAATGCCCTCCTTTAATGGATTGCTCCTGCGTCTATGGCATCTTCCTCCTCTAACGGTCCGGTAACCAACCACCTTTCTCGTAAATATATAACCAAGCCAATATATAAAACGCCCCAGAACATTAAAGAGATGCCCAATACTGTTTGATCACCACCATCACCGACCATGTCTTCTCCAAAGAAATCAAAAAAGCGGAAGAAGAAAGCGCCTAAAACGATCAATACACCAAGGTATAGATACAGCTCCGAATGAGAACTCAAACCGAAGCTCACGTAATCATAACCTAACCAAAGTAAATAAAACCAAATTAGATATGACCCGAATGAGACAGGTATTATATAAACAACAAGAAATACAAATAAGGGAAACCAAAGTAACTTTGGATTAATGGAAATTTCATTTAACTCAATTTCTTCACTAAACAAATAAAACGCGCAAATAAAAAGGCCGATTAAAATCAAATATGATACCTGCTTTGCAAAGGAATAATTTTCAAACAACGCTATTGACTCTTGAGCCATTGAATACAATTCTTCAACGGACATAAGAAAGCCTAAGACAACGATTAACAATATTGAAGAAATCTCCACGGACCGTCCAAATAGCGATGACGATTTTGAGAAATAAGCGCGAGAAAAAAGGTATACGCCGGGAAATACCACAGCAATAATTGGAATATATAAACCACTTGATCCAGACAATTGAAAAAAGGATAGAGATAAAACAGCAACTAAAAACAAGATTCCAAAAATAGATTCACGTGGACCAATGTCTTTTATCAACTTTAACTTAGGTAACCAAAAATACAAGATCAATGCAACAAAAGCCCACAACATTTGCGGTAGAAAAGAAAGCCAATTATCCTCAACTCCAAATGATAGCAATACTGAAGCTAAGGCCAAAAAGACCAAATAAATATAAGAGGCAATTACAGAATTTAAGTGATACACTAAAAAAATACCTAAAGCTAAAATTCCGAAGGATAAAATATCTTTTCTGAACCATTCTATTAATTCAAAATTCTCATAAGCCATCAGAACGGTTGCAGAAGAACCTAGGTAAAGAAAGAGTGCCGAAATTTCACGCCAAAGCCGATGGTTTTCATAAACTGTACGACAAACAAAATAAACAGATAGACCAATAAGTAAGGGTAGAAAGACAAACTTATCATAAGTATCTGAAGAAAAGTCTTCAGGCCATATAAGTATCAATAAGCCTGCAAAAAAACTTAAAATACCGACAGTAGCAAATGAAAATTTCAAAAATTTATATATCGGATAGGAATGTCCCGGCTCAGCAGCTTCAAGGAGCTGTTTTTTTAATGTTTCTGCATCTAAGTCAGCATGCTCCAATTGGGAAAAATGCTTTTGCAACCATTTCTTTTTCTCATAAATAATTAAAGACTGAATGACAGGTAGTAAGAGAAAATAAAATAAAACAGATATCGTAACTGTACCAAAAACAGCTATAAAATTTGAATTAAAAAGTAGCATGTTCAAAAAAGAGGATGACATCATAATCGTTCGTTTATTAAATTTAAATATAGAAATAAAAAAGGTAATCTATTCTATGATAGCAACATAGACAAACCAGCGCCTAAAAGAATACAAACGAGCTTTAATAAATTCACTCTGTGGTTTTCGGATGTTTCAAATATGATTGTAGTTGATATATGGAGAAACATACCCACAACTACAGCTAAAATCACATGAATATTCAAGCCTAAATCCTCAAGGTTAATTTGGGTGCCTAGAATGGCACCTAAAGGTGTAGTAAGGGCAAAAATTATTAAAAAAATCCAAGACTTAAACATGCCCATTTTTGAATTTACAAATAGGGTCATAAGTGCAATTGCAACGGGGATTTGATGAAAAACAATACCCCAAAATAAGGTTTCATGATCATGACCAACATGAGACAAATGCCCTCCGTGTGAATTCCCAAGTGGAAAACCCTCAATAACGGAATGGATTGACAAAGCTACAAATAGTGTAAATGGAATTCTGTTATTAGCATGGCTATGTGTATGACCATGCTCTATACCTCCTGAAAAATATTCCAAAATCAATTGAACTAGGAAGCCCAACAATATAAATAATCCTGCCTGATGAAAATCATGTTGATACAAATCAGGAAGTAAATGCTGGAAAATAATCGCCAATAAAAAACCACCACTAAATGCCAGTGTCAACTTTATTGTCTTCGCTTTTTGTTGAGATTTTAAATACGAAACCATTAAGCCTCCAAATAGGACAGATAGTATTAACGTGATTTGTATGGATAAGAAGCTCATTATTTTCGCGTTGCAATAATAATCAATCGTTCTGAATCCAATGGTATATATTCCTCTAATTCGAAAGAACCGAATACAGCATCAACAACGAAATACGGTTCAAGCAGTTCAGAAAACAAATTTAAATCAACAGCTTGCACTTGCTCTCTAAAAGCAAATTGTTTTCCTTGATCATTAAAGTCAATATATTTAATTATATGAGTTCCAGAATATTCCCGTTTGATATTAAATTCGATACCCTGAACATTTTTAATTTCTTTTGGTACCAAATTTTGAACAACCTTGGAAGTATTCATGAAATCAATGACCAATCTTCCTCCCGGCTGAAGCATTTTTGCCATTGCATGGCAAACCTTTTCATTTTCAAGTTTTGAAGAAAAGTAACCAAAACTCGTAAAAAGATTAAAAATCGCATCAAATTTCATGTCTTCAATCGGCACTCTCATATCTTGAACAGCAAAAGATAATTGCTCATTTGCAAACTTTTTTGCGTGAGCAATACTTTGAGAAGATAGATCAACACCATGAACGCGATATCCGAATTCATTCAAAGTAACAGAGTGTCTGCCCTTTCCACAAGCCAAATCTAACACAGATGATGCTTTAGGCAAATTCAATTCATTGAGCAATGATTTAATAAAAAGCTTTGCTTCGATAACATCACGATTCTTATACAAAATGTGATAATAAGGGGTATCAAACCATTCGGCAAACCATTCTTTTTTATGCATTGAGCGAATTTACAATAATTGTAGAAAACATAGGATGACTAAAAAATCCTAAATTTGAGTTTATGAAGGCAATTGGCATAACCGGAGGTATTGGAAGCGGTAAGAGTTATGTATGTGCTGTGCTCGAAAAAATGGGCTATCCCATTTACTACTCTGATGTTCGTGCCAAAATGCTTATGAATAAAAACACTGAAATAAAGGGCGCGTTGATCCAGCTATTAGGCCCGCAGACCTACGTTGACAATGAGTTAAACACAGCTTATCTTTCTTCTAAGATTTTTAACGATAATTCGCTTCGAGATAAAGTAAATAAAATCGTTCACCCTTCAGTTCGTGTTGATTTTGAAGCATGGAAAGATACACATCAAGACGCAGAACTTATTTTTAATGAGGCCGCAATTCTTTTTGAAACAGGAGCACATGTACTATATGACGCTATAATTCTTGTCTTTGCACCTATAGAAGTTCGGATCAATCGGCTTCAAAAAAGAGATGGGCAAAGTCGTAAAATAATAGAAGAAAAAATTGATGCACAATGGAAAGATGCGAAAAAGAAGAACCTTACACCCTACCATATTTGCAATGATGGCAAACAGCCAATACAGCACCAAATTGATTTAGTTATTGAGCGGATCAATAAACCATTTTGATTTTCACTTCTCTTTGTCCGTCCAACAAGAAAGAACAGGACTGAAAACTGGGGGCGGAAAATCTTGGACGTACATTATTTGAAAATGCATAAGCTTCTGTTGGTACACCAAAGAAATTTGTATCGCAAGTCCTATTGTCATTCACATCATGATATATTGCTAGCGCGTATCGACCTATGGGTATGTCTTTAAAAGTATAGACAAGCTGAGACCCTTCTAATTTTAAACGAACCATTTTATAGGTTTTTCCAACTTTTGGAAACTTAGTAGCCGTATTATACAAACCGAGTTGAACCACTCCCCTATTATTATCAAGATTTGTAACGCGCACTTTTAAATCGAAATGAGATTGCGCATTTCCAAAATGAATCAGTAAACTAAAAGTCAGAAATAGAAATATTTTCATTCCTTAAAAGTTGAGTTAAAAATTTTATCCATCCAATTGAAGGTTGATGCATAATTTCCCGACAGTTTCGAATGATGATCGTCGTGATGCTTCGTTTTACTCAAAAAAGGGAGTTTACTTAAAAGAGGAAGCTCTAAATCTGAATGAATATGAATTTCATGTAAGTTTCTCAATAAACCGAACCCCCAAAGTGCATATATATTGATAGGCATAACAAGGAGAATTAATGCAAACGCAATAACAACCCCAATCATACCCAACATCCATTCTAACGGGTGGGCATACAAATACTCCAAAGGAAAAGGCGTTGTTGCTCTATGATGAATAGCGTGCACATTCTTGAGCATGAACTTGTTTTCATGTAACCAACGGTGAAAAAAATAAAACCAGACATCATCGATAACGAAGGCAAAAAGGACTTGTGATGCAATGATCCAAATCGAAACAACCGTAGTATCGATACTTTCGTATATCAGAAAAGAACCAATTCCGGCTACGCTCAACAGAATTAAAAAATTAAAAATAAATAGTGGCATCCGTTTACGAAAAATAGTAGAATCATAGTTTTTCGTTTGAATCCTGAAGGATTTAAAAATATTAGTCTTGAGAACGACCATACTGTAAATCAACCCGAAAAGATTAGATGCTAAAAGTACCAATACTGTTCCCAATGCCACCCATTCTCTCGTCATCTCAATGCAAATAAGTTAAACATAACAGAATCCTCTAAACCCACTTCACGTTCGTGGTGAAGACGGGTAAATCCTTTTTCCTTTAGCAGCTCTTTTATTTTTATCAATCGACCATCTATATCATGCACTTCAATGACCATGCTTTTAATTAGTGGCCAATGTTCATTTTCAATACCCTTGAGAACAGACCACTCTGCACCTTCACAGTCAATTTTAAGCAAATCAATTTTAGCGACATTTTGCTTTTTAATTATGGACGATAAAGTATCCAAACTACATTCAACTTGTTTTTTACCTCGCACCAAGAAAAAAGCAATAATTCCAGATAAAAAAGAAGGGATAAGTCGCATCCACCCCATACCCTCTGGTGGGTTTTTCATAGTTCCTTTTACGGCTCTTGAAAAAGCTTTTGGGTCTTTATCCCATTCTTCAGGATGTAATGTCGATAGTGCCGGAGTATTAGGGAAATAAGTAAAAGAAGCCTTAAATGCAGCGTCAGATACACCCATCATGAAAGTATGAATTCTGCCATCACCATAAGCTTTAGCATTCCTGTTCAGTACATTATAGATGTCCGGAATAGGCTCAAAACAATACACCTGTACGTTTTTCGCTTTTTGAATAGCACGGAGACCAAAAACGCCTACATTAGCACCTACATCAAAGACAACATCTTCATTACCGATTGTAATACCATTCTGAAGATACCCTTCAACATGATGGTCTAACATTTTGGCTTCCGGTTTCCTTAAACAGAATACAGGAGTACCATCAATTAGCGTTGTTTGGGTCATAGAATACCCAAAATAATAAATTTTCAGCAGAAATATGCTGTATTTCTACTCTTCAAGAAAAGGATACCTGTAATCAGTAGCAGGAACAAACGTTTCTTTAATCGTTCTTGGCGAAACCCAACGTAAAAGATTCAAAATTGATCCAGCCTTGTCATTTGTGCCTGAACCTCGCGCGCCTCCAAAAGGCTGTTGACCAACAACAGCGCCAGTAGGCTTGTCGTTTATATAGAAATTTCCTGCTGCATTTTCAAGGGCTTTTGTTGCGTACTCAGCAGCATATCTGTCAACAGATAATACAGCTCCTGTTAATGCATATTCAGATGTACCATCTACAATTTCTAAAGTTTCTTCCCACTTATCTTCATCGTAAACATATATTGTCATGACAGGTCCAAAGATTTCTTCTACCATTGTCTTAAACTTTGGATTCGACGTAACAATAATCGTTGGTTCAACGAAGTACCCCGTGGATTTGTCATAATTACCACCAGCAATGATCTCGGCATCACTTGCGTTCTTTGCATAATCTATATAAGTAGCTATACTATCAAATGCTTTCTCCGAAATAACGGCATTTATAAAATTTGCTGGGTCTTCAGGTGAACCCATTTTAAAACTATTAGCGTCTGAAATGATTTGAACTTTCACGGCATCCCAAATATTTGTAGGAATGTATGCGCGTGATGCAGCGGAACATTTTTGACCTTGAAATTCAAAAGCACCGCGTGAAATTGCTGTGGCTACCTCAGCAGCGACTGCTGATTTGTGAGCAACTATAAAATCCTTACCACCAGTTTCACCAACTATTCTCGGGTAAGATTTATACTTTTCAATATTGTTACCAATACCTTTCCAAAGCGTACGAAATACATCTGTACTACCTGTAAAATGTAAACCTGCAAAATTCTTATCCTGAAAAACTACGTTTGAAATCTCGCGACCACTCACAGTAACCATATTGATTACTCCTTTAGGAAGTCCTGCAGCTTCAAAAAGTTCCATTATTACTTGGGCGGAATATATTTGAGTTTCGGCAGGTTTCCAAATCACAACATTACCCATCATTGCTGGAGCAGCACATAGGTTTGCGCAAATGGAGGTGAAATTAAATGGCGTAAGTGCAAAAATAAAGCCTTCAAGTGGCCTGTGCTCGAGACGGTTCCACATTCCTGGAAGAGACTCAGGCTGCTCCTTATACAATTGACTCATATACTGCACGTTAAACCTAAAAAAGTCAATCAACTCACACGCAGCATCAATCTCCGCCTGCATCATATTTTTACTTTGAGCAAGCATTGTTGCAGCATTTAGTTTTGCACGAAAAGGACCTGCTAACAAATCAGCTGCTTTTAAAAATATTGATGCCCTATGCTCCCAACTCATATTCGCCCACTTCTTTCTTGCTTCCATAGCTGCGTCTATGGCCTCTCTTACTTCTTTTTCAGAACCATAATTAGATGTTCCTATGGCGTGCGCATGATCATGAGGAGGGCTTAATTTTTTCTTGTTATCCGTATAGACTTTCCGTTCTCCTATATACATTGGTACATCAATGTTACCATTGTACATTTTTGAATATTCATTAAGGAGTGTTTCACGTTCAATACTTCCTGGTGCATAAGACATAACAGGCTCATTAACCGCAACAGGTACTGAATAAAAGGCATTTGACATAATTAATTTTTTGTTGCAAACTTAAGAATACTTGACTATCATTGCAAAAAAAGTCTACCTATATGAACAGATTTTCACTTCTTTTAGTCCTTCTCCTTTCCCTAAATAGCAGAGCACAATCTACTTTTAAATATCAAGATTTCATTCAAAGCTCAAATGCAAAAGAAAAGGCAACTATTGCTCTTGAGCTTGGCAACTATTATCATAGGTTTTGTGTTGATTCATTGAATACGCTCGGTGTTACACTTAAAGAATTGTACGCACTTGAAAACGACCCATTTGTAAGAGCCGTTTATCAGAAACTGCTTGGAGGATTTGATATGAAAAAAGGATTTGTTCAAGAAGGCCTAAAAATGCTCAAATCCTCTAGATCTTTTTTTTTAAATCAAGGAGATAACACGTTAATTTCGGAAGCCTTTAACGAGACAGGACAATGTTATTTACTTTTAAGTGATTTTAAAAAAGCAAAAGAAAACTTTAATTCATCCATTAAATTTGGTGCGGACGCACAGGATAAAACTTTAGAATACATGGCAATGATTAATCTTGCCCAATGCCACTATTTAGGTGGGGACACAATTTCCGCTCAAGTTTTTACCAGGAGTTATCTAACAAAAGCACTAAAAGCAAATAAATTTGAGGCCGCCGCAAATGCCTATTCTTTTTTGGGTCAAATGGCATTGGATCAAAAAAATCACTCTTTAGCGATTCAATACTTTGACAAACAGCGCACTTATGCAGATAAAACACGAGCGCCATTTACCGTGTCTCGTGCTAAAAATAATCTAGCTATTTCGTTCTTTCTTAAGGGTGATTTCAAACAAGCCCTTGCGCTCTTTACAGAGGTCCTAGAAGAACGAAAACAGCAAGGTGTAATCTCTTATTTATGCGATGCCTATTTAAACATGGGGAACTTTCACTTTGAAAATAAAAATCACGAAACCGCGAATATTTATATTGATTCCTCCATCTTTTTATCGAAAAATAATGGTCTAATTTCTAATCATATCGAGGCACTTGAGACAAGATTGGAATTTGATGTGTCACCCAATCTAAAGTCTGAAATTAAAGAACTTAAGGAAAAACAAAAATTCTTTTTAGAAGAACAACGGAAGCAAAGAGATGTGAAATCAGCTATTAAGATTAATCACAGTTCTCTTTCCACGTGGCCGTGGTATGTTTATATGATTTTTGTATTAATCCCTTTTGTTAGCCTTCTATTCTTCCGAAGCAATTTATCTGACAAGCGTTAAAAAACCATGCCCAGATAATTCTGTACCATTATTCCCCTGGGCCGTATATTTGTAGAAATAAACACCCTCCTCAGCTTCATTGCCACTAAATGATTTACCATCCCAACCGTCTTCTAAGGATTCTATTCGTGCCATAACATTCCCCCACCGATTCAAAATAATTAGTTCAAGTGTAGCAATATTTTCAGTTTCAATGATAAACAACTCATTTGTACCATCTTGATTGGGGCTAAATACATTGGGAACAAATATTATTGGATCACCTAACAATAAGGCATTGATTTCTATTCCAAAAGTATCACTACAAAGGTCATTTTGAGCGATGAGCTCTACGTAATAAACACCTTCAATTTCATAGATCGATGAGAGCGATGGATTGTCAGGATCAGAATAATCTAATAACCCTCCATTTCCAAAATCCCAACTATACATTGTCGCATTAGAACTTTGATTAAGAAAATCAACATTTAAAGGGATAGATCCTGAAACTGGTGTTCCTTCAAATAAGGCAATAGGATTCGGGGTAGTTTCCAAAGTGATAGATGCATTGCCTTCACAACCATTTTCATCAACTCCTGAAACTGTGTAAGAAGTTGTTGAATTCAAATTAAATGGGACTCCGTCAATTACGCCATTATCCCAGGTGTATACTGCTGACGGCCCTGCACCACTTGCAGACAAAACAACACTTTCACCTTCACAAACCAGAATAGATGGCCCTGGATCAATAGTTGGTGTTTGATGAACTACAACTAATAATTCATCCTGAGTCTCACAACCATCAGCACTGAAACCTGTCAGTGTGTAGACTCCAGTCTCTGAGGGAATAAATCCAACCCCGTCTTCTACACCATTGGACCAAGAATAATCTAGACCGTTACTACCATTAAGAATAACTGTTTCACCCATGCACACGGCAACATCATCGCCGGCAAATACAGGTGTATTTGGATTAACAACAACTGTAAAATCAACCATTGGACTTGGGCAGCCAGCGACAGTGTAGCTTACAGAATATTCCGTAGTCTCAGTTGGACTTACCGTGATTTCACTTAAGGTTTCACCACTAGGCATCCACGAAAATTCACCATTACTTAGTCCTGATATAGCAGTCAAAACGGCTGTTTGACCTTCGCATATTTCATTTGTTCCAATTATAGATAGGTCAGGTGTTTCGTTTACAATAATTACCATTTGATAATTTAATGCACACTGATCTGGGTCAACAACGAATGCATATATGGTTGGCCCAACTGCATTTGTATTAATGCCCGGAGGGCCCCAAACACCAGTATACCCGTCCAAAGAAACATTAGATAAAGCGTCTGCCGCATCATCTTGACAATACGGACCCAATTGCTCGAAATTGGCTACTTGAGAGGCCGTAACTGTCAAGTTCATTGTTGCAAGCGAATCGCAACCTGTCTCTATACTTTGAAGAATTACAGTTTGTGTACCTCCAACACCAAAAAATAGTCCATTCCATTCATAAGGCAGTTCAGAGTCACATATAGTTTCAAAACTCTCACTTGCTAGCGTAGGACTGACTCCTAAATCAAGTGTTGCCAATGAGTCACATCCGGAAACAACACTCGTTAAAGTAGAAGTTTGAATGCCTGCTTCTGTAAAGGAGATCCCATTCCAATCAAAAGGCAATTCACTTTCACATATCGCCAAAGAGGAATTACTTTCTAGTATAGGATTAACAGTAACTGTTGCAGATGCTTGCGCCATGCAACCTGCTAAATCATAGTCACAAGTATAATTCAAGGTTTCATTAGGTGTTACTTCTATCGTTGAGGTACCTACTTCGCCAGTGCTCCAAACATAGGACCCACCATTAATTGATGGTGTCGCCGTTAATGTCACGGAGGAGCCAAGACACATGACTTCAGAATTAATCGTTAAACTCGGGGCCTCAACGATTAAGTTAAGCGTAGCCAAAGAATCACACCCTGAAACTACACTTGTCAAAGCTATCGTTTGATTATCTGAGGTCAGGAATTCAATACCATTCCATGAATAGGGTAGTTCCTCTTCACAAATTGACAAATTCGTTGTGCTTGTCAACGAAGGATTTACAAACAGCTCAAGATTAGCTGTAGAATCACATCCATTTTGAACATCTGTCAATACGACCTGATGTAGACCACCTGCGTTTATTTCTAATCCATTCCATGAAAATGGCAAGTCAGAGTCACAAATAGTTATTACTGTCGTGCTTTCTAATAATGGATTAACCGTTACAGTTCCGGTAGCGGAAGCAATACAACCCGCAAGGTCATAATCGCATGTAAAATCGGAGGTCGCATTCGGATTAACACTGATTGATGAAGTGGTTTCACCAGTATTCCATAAAAATACACCTCCTAAAATTGATGGTGTTGCTGTCAAAGTGATGAAATCGCCTTCACAAATTGTTTCAGAATTAATCGACAATGTAGGAACAATAGCATTTGCAACTACCTCTATAGTCTCAATTATGGGCTCAGTACACCCGCCAGCATCATCAACAGAAACATCATAAAACCCAGGCTCCAATCCCGTAGCAGTCGCTGTCGTTTGTGAGGGATTTGTGTTCCAAGAATACGTATATCCTGGAAATCCCCCTGAAGCATTAACTGTCGCCGTACCATCCGATCCCAAACATGATACGGGAGTTGAAGATACACTTGTTTCCAAAGCATTAGAACATTCTAAAAAATCAACAAATACGCCGGAATCCCAAACACCATCTCCTGCATCTGCAATAGCCAACTTAAAATGGTAACTTTCACAAGGAACGACGGATACATCAGAAATCAGTACGGTGGTAAAAGCGTCAAAAACATTGGTCGCTCCATTGGCATTATTGACGTAAAAAGCTTGGTTTAAATTCGCATTAACATTGTCAATGCTCACAATGGTAACTCCGTCAGGCAGAACTGCTACATTCTGATTATTGTAGATCGTACCATTTGGGTCCGGTCCTGTAATGAAGAAACCAAAGGCATCATTGAAGCCCGCCGACACCCATTCCGGATATTCCTCTGAACCAAATACAAATCGAATTTGAAGTTCGTCACAGGTTGGCACGACATCAAACTCAAGAATACAACAATCATTATTGGCTAATGGCTCAAGCGCATTTAATTGTGGATCGTTGCAGTTTGTTCCATTATCCGTACTCATGAAATTCGCTCCTGGAGCGTTAATATCAGCAACATTCCCAGTAGTCATTACAAGACCTGTTGGAATACCAATATCCGTTGTTTCACCATTCGTAAAAGTTCCGTAGGCATTATTGGGACAATTCATTGTAGCATTTGTTATTGTCAATCCACCACTAATGATGGAATTAACAACTACTTCCGCTGTCGCACCTTGATTCTCGATAATTAATTGAGCATGTACATTTTTTGAGAAAAAAACAACACATAAAAGAGAAAGAAAAGAAACAAAACTATTACAATGCATATAATTCAAAGACTAAATTCAAACCTTGAAGGTTGCTTCTCAAATATACGAAATTGAAAATCAAAAAAAAATCTGAAATGCTTGAGCATGAATAAATTAAAATAATCTTTAAAACTTTCAGAATAGCATACAATAATGAAGAATGCTTGAGGCAGAAGAATCTCAACATACGACATCTCAGTTATCACAAACCTCAACACTGTTAAACCTCTCTAAGATCTTGGACAAAAGATCTATCTGTACTTTTTTAGTCTTTCTTGTTTTCCGCTTTTAATGTGCGATAAATACGTTCCCAAGACTATTATAAACGGAATCAATTACCTAATTTTAAAATATGTTCCTAGCACGTTTACACCTTCTACAATTCAAGAACCATCAAAGCACTGAGGTCCAGCTTATTAATGGCTTAAATGCATTCATAGGAAAGAACGGGAGCGGCAAAACCAACGTGCTAGATGCGATACATTACATGAGTATGTGCAAAAGCTATTTGAATCCAATTGACAAACAAAATGTAATGTTTAATCAAAGCTTTTTCCATATTAACGGAACATGGAATGTCGATAAAAAAGAACATCAAGTTGCCTGCTCATACAAACTTGGCGCAAAAAAGAAAATTAAACTAAACAAGAAAGAATACGAAAAGTTAGCGGAACATATCGGTAAGTTTCCTGTAGTTTTCATTTCGCCATACGACGGTGATTTAATTAACGAGGGAAGCGAATTAAGAAGAAAATGGATGGATGGTATCATATCTCAAGTCGATCCTATATATTTAAATACGCTACAGTCCTACAATAAAGTACTATCCCAAAGGAATGCTTTACTTAAAAATATGGCAGAGCACCGTTTATTTGATTTAGAGTCCATTGAGGTTTGGGATGCGCAAATGTCAAAACTTGGTAACTTTATTCATCAAAAAAGAAGTGAATTTTTAGACTCTTTTATTCCTGTTTTTCAAAAATTCTATGGACAGATAGGTATAGATTCAGAGGATAGTAACATTGCTTATAAATCACAATTAATAGGTGAAAATTTTACTGATTTATTAGTCGCCAATCACAAAAAAGACAGCTACAATCAATACTCGAATGTTGGCATTCATAAAGATGATTTGATTTTTACCATTAAAGAGCATCCCATCAAAAAATTCGGTTCACAAGGGCAGCAAAAATCATTCGTTATCGCACTACGATTGGCTCAATTTGACTGGCTCAAAGCACAAAAGAGAACAAATCCAATTTTATTGCTTGATGACATATTTGATAAACTCGATTCGGAGCGTGTTCAAAAGCTTGTCCAACTTGTCACGCAAGATTACTTTGGACAAGTGATTTTATCCGATACAGATCAAGAGCGAATGGAGAACCTGTTAGACACATTAAATGTTCCATCAAAATTATTTGAGGTGGTTCAAGGAGATGTTCAAGAAATTTCTCGTTAATTTTAACATTATGGTTTATAACCCCGATAACAGAAGATCGAAAAAAGAGCAACCTTTAGGAGATGTAATTGAAAAGCTAATGAAGGCTTATCAATTGGATGATAAAATGAAAGAGTTCGACTTAAATGATGCATGGCCAGAACTTATGGGCAAAGCTGTCGCGCATAGGACGAAAAACATTAAGATCAAAAACAAAACCTTGCACCTTCAAATCGATTCTGCGGTAATGAGAGAGGAGCTTCACTCGGGGAAAAGAGTTATTATCGAACGTGTCAATCAATTCATGAAGAAAGAGGTGATTACGGATGTTTGGTTTTCTTAAAGACCAACTTTTTTAAACGACATGTACATTGAATCGATGTCGAAAACCTTGCTTCCTATGTTCAATTTCCCTAGGTGTTTAATTTGAGAACCTTTCTCAATTAAATAGGCATTTTTCACATCTATAAGCTGGGCGGATTCCACATCTATTTGAGCAGGTCCAAACTCTGCCTTTTTCCGATACGCTGCGAATGCAAAATCACATCCTTCAATTTTTGTGTTATGAATATGCACCACCGATTTGTCTTTGGAAGCAATACCAATTGAGGCCTTTTGAATAATACAATTACTCACTTTCAGATCAGAGTTTTCGCCTCCAGAAATACCTTTATCGCCGGAACCTATGATTTCGCAGCGGTCAATAAGAATCGTACTTCCTGAAAAATCAACACAATCATTACCCGTAGCTTTAAATATTGAATTCTTTAAAGTTCCTGAGCAGAAATCTGCATCAAAACCGTCAGAATAAGTTCCATCGATAAGAAGACCATCTAGATTAAAATCACAACGAATAAGATTCAACGCATCTTCACTTCTAGCATTTAAAAATGAGCAATTGAACAGCTTAACAATTCCCTCATATATTGTCAAGCCTCCAGTAAGTATCCAACTCTCAGCGTTCGCAGCTGTGAGGTTCGTACAAATCACATTATTCATTACAACCTCCTCTCCTTCTGGAAAAAAGACAACACCGCCTCCCGAGAGGCCACTGCCATTAATCTTTATTGGGTTTTGTTTTGAGCCAAGCAGCTCTGATTTACCAAAAGAAACTAAACGCGCACCATCACTAAGGTTAATACGCACCCCTTCCTCAACAACCAAGTTTTGATCTCTCGGAATATAAAACGTTTTCTTGAAATTATACGTTCTATTAGCTTTAAACCTTATCTCATCTAGAGATCCCGAAACAAATTTACTTTTATTAAAATCTAAGATTGACTTATACTTTACTGGAGGAAAAGGACTTACTTTAACTGACAAGAGAGAATCCCCAGCAACTTTTGTTTTGTAATATATTTTCCTAGGCTTAAAAGTGAAGGCATAAGACTTTTTAGTCGCAACATCTCTGTAAGCCCCTAAAACTATTTTCTGTGTAAATGGAAGTATCAGGTTTTTATTAAACTTTGTAGAATAGCCAACAATTTCAATTGGAGAAAGTAAGTAATTTTCAAACTGAAAAACACCTTTAATGGAATCTGAATCTATCGTATACACCTTTAATGCAACTTCATCAAAAATTACATTTTGAGGGGTGTCTTTGTACAATTCTTTTTTCTTAATATTTCTAACATTTTTAGCTAAGCCCTCATATTTTAAAACCTTTTCGCGTACGTTAAACTGATTTAGCAGAAAATAGTCTTTGTTTAACTTGTATTGCGGATATTCATGCTTTAGAAGAGATTCATATTTTTGAATTTCAGCATCCAAGGCTAAAAAAGATTTCTTGAGGTAATTCTTATCCGAAAACACCTTTAGGTACTTAACATATAATTTGTTAAATCCTTGATTTAAAAAGAGTGCATCAAAACTTGTAAAATCTTTCTCGTCTCGCCATCTCGATGCCATGCCTATGAGCTCATAGTGGATGGATAGTTTTCCAGAAAAACAATCATAAGCCACAGGTTCGAGTATACCATTTACAGGATTTAAATAATTCCTTTGATTGTGCCATATTAACCCATGGGTAGCATTCATAACATCACACAAAGCAATAAAACGCGCCATTTTATCAATATCCATGTACTCTTGAAAGGTCGTATCTAAATCTCTGAATCTAGACATATGACTTTGAGCTAAAATGAATTGATTCAGAAGTACAGGGTTTTTTCTTGTTTTCTTTTTGCTAAAAGGTAGAATTTCAGCAGACTCTAAATAAGGATATTTCTTAAATCCTTGCTGGTGTTTTTGTTGATCATAATATCCCTGCCAAACCCCGCTCTCATCGAACTTAACAATAGGTCCTTCTCGACGTTTCCTATATTCTAATAGTCTTTTATCGAAGTGCTCCTCTAAAGCATAAACACCTCGATTTACACCATTTATATAAACTACCCTAAACTCATAACGCGTAGTTAATATATCTTCTTTTTCAAAAAGCCTATGGCCAAACCATTCCATCATAAATGACCTGGTATGGGGGTCTTGGATGGAGAATTTCTTCATGCCCTGATAGGCATTACTTCCTTTAAATTTTATCCGATAGGACCACTTCTCTCCATCGAGATGATCCACCCAATCTCCCTTAAACCTTAAAGAAACGGGGAATTTCTCACCCTTCATAGTGACAAAAGCTTTAAAATAGGTTTTGAGGTCTGAAGTGATTACTTCTTGTGCTAATGCTTTCTCACGAAAATCAGAAAGGCTATCAAAAGCGCTTTGAGGAATTTCAATACGCAAGATATCTTCTTCATTCGTGATTTGAGGCTTTTTATTTCCCCGGTAACAGTCAATAACTAAATCATCAAAATATTCATTTTTATCACTAGGGTTCCAAAGGTATACCGTAACAAAATCATAATCTTTTTTTGCCACAAAAGTACATTTGACCTGTTCCCAAGGCACTTTTTCCTCCAATGCTATTTGATTACTTTCATATTGCTCCTCTCCAGAAGCAGATATAACAAGATGACCATTTGATAGACCTTTTTTACGATAAACAGAAGCATAAATGACATCTCCCATTTTTATGGAATCTAATCGGAGTGAAGGACCAAATTGTTTTTCTTTGTTGAGCTTAAACGCATAATCCCCCGACCTACTGAAATCCGATGTGCGACAATTTGCATTTGAGAGACTAATTTCATTCTCGAGAAAGGCATCACCTGATATATGCTCTCCTCCACAAGAGACATGAAAATGTTTTTCAAACTTATGCGACTGCTCTGAACAAGAACAAATCACTAAAAGCAACGAGACAACAATAAAAATCAATTTCATAGACCTCAACAATAAGGCGCAAATTTAAAAAATTTACTTTGCCTCAAAGCGAATAAGGTTCTATTAAACTGAAATGCGTAAGAGTAGGCACCTAAATGTTCCTAATTCCTATATTTAGAGCTAAACGAATAACATGAAAGATAAAATTGATCAAATCGTAGAAACAAGAGAGACGAAGTTTGGATTGTACTTCGACTACTTCATTCAAGTATTGATTCTCTTATCCATCGCATCCTTTAGCGTTGAGACCATACCAGACTTAGATTCTAAAACTATTTATTTTTTGGAGAAATTCGAGCTTGTATGTATTGTTGTTTTTACTTTAGAATACCTTATTCGATTCTACATAGCGAAAAGTAAAACAGGCTTTGCTTTTAGCTTTTACGGCCTCATTGATCTTTTGGCAATACTTCCCTTTTACTTGGCTCTTGGTTTTGATTTAAGATCTGCTCGAATTTTAAGGTTTCTTCGCTTATTTAGAATCATAAAACTTATTCGGTATAACAAAGCCATTCGTCGATTTCAAAATGCCTTTATAATGATTAAACAAGAACTAATTATGTTCAGTGTGGTCTCATTGATTCTATTCTATTTGTCAGCCGTAGGAATTTATTATTTTGAGAATAGCGTTCAGCCAGAAGCATTTTCCTCCATTTTCTCCAGCCTTTGGTGGTCAGTCGTGACACTGACCACAGTAGGATACGGAGATGTAATTCCAATAACCATTGGAGGAAGAATTTTTACATTTATTATTCTCATGATTGGGTTGGGAATTATCGCCATCCCATCGGGGATGATTTCATCTGCACTTACTGAGGCACGGGCCATGGAAAAAGAAGAAGAAAATCAATAAGAAGTATCTCAAAAAATTATTAGATAATAAAATGTATTTCAAAACTTACAAGGATTACAAAAAAAGCCAATGGTCGGGTGGATCAACTACGGAATTATACATCAGTCCTGATAATGGCAATTACTCTACCCTTGATTTTAAACTTAGAATTAGCCTCGCTAAAGTAAAAGTTCCAAAGACCACATTCACCCCATTGAAGGGTGTTTCAAGAAAGCTGATGGTATTGCAAGGTGAAATCATTTTAAAACATGAACACCATCATTCTCAGCAGCTCAGAAAGTTTGATGTTGACTCATTTGAAGGCAGCTGGGACACCACCTCGATTGGACACAGTACAAATTTCAATATCATGAGTCTAGGAGCTTTAAAAAACTTACTTATTGGAGAAAAAATGAGACCACAAAGCAATTCACATATTGATTTTGACAAAAAATGGAACAATTTATTTATCTATGTCTTTAGCGGTAATTTAGAAGTTGAAATCAAACAAAAAACAATAATGATCGAAAGCGGCTCCTTAATCGAGATCTTCAGAACAGAACAAATCTCGTTCAATACACATTCAAAACGAGGCTGTGAAATTGCAATTGTCAAAACCGCTTGACTTAAAGATTATATTTTTAACCTAAATAGATTTGAATACGAATAGAAAGCATAACTAAAACATAAATCACTTACTTTTCCATTCATGCATAAAAACAATCCTTTCCTAAAAGATTATGACTTTACTAAACTAGTCCAATGTCACCCGCAACTCAAAAGTTATATTTTCACTAACACACACAAGAAAGTCACCGTAAAATTCTCTGATCCGAAGGCTGTAAAAGCATTAAACACTGCTCTTTTAAAATATGAATATAAAATTAGTTGGGATATCCCTGATCAAAATCTTTGCCCTCCAATTCCAGGAAGACTTGATTATATTTTACATATAGCAGACCTTCTAAAAAAAGAGAACGTCCACCTACTGGACATTGGTACCGGGGCCAGCTTGATTTATCCAATCTTAGCGACTTGTCATTTTAAATGGAAATGTACAGCAAGTGAAATCGAAAATGAATCTTTAGTTTACGCGCAAAAATTAATTAATACGAATACTGCATTGCGCGATATAAAGTTGCGGCAACAAAAAAACAGAAACCACATTTTACAAAATATCATTCAAGAAAAAGACAATTTCGATGTTCTGATATGCAATCCCCCATTTTTTAAAAACAAAAAAGAAGCAGATCGGCAAAGTCAAAGAAAAGTCAAAAACTTAAACCTGCAAAGTAAAGAAAAGAATTTCGGCGGCAGATCTAATGAATTATGGTGTCCAGGAGGCGAGAAGAAATTTATAGAAACACTTGTCAAGGAGAGTTTAGGATTTAAAGATCAGATACATTGGTTTTCTTCTCTGATATCAAACGATACAAACCTTAGATCGATTTGTAAAACAATAAAAAAAACGAAACCGACCGGTTTTAAAATTATTCCTATGAAACAAGGAAATAAAAACAGCCGTATTATTGCCTGGAGCTATTTAAAAAAATAAAACTAGTTCTCGAGTTTATAAGAAATCCCAATGCCAAGTACAGATTTGAACTGGGTTCGTGGGCCAACGTTTCCGTTTTTATCACGAATTTGAATGTCATCATCATAAACCAAATTCCATTGTGCTGTTGCTGAGAACAATGAATTTACGCGAAAGACAAAAACCACCTCAGCATTCACATCAATATTCTGAGGATTATTTAGATAATTACTAAAAAGCTCAAGTTTTGACTTCATTTCAATGTTTTTCATGAGCTCAACATTCCATTTCAACTTCACGAATGCTCCAAATTCATGTCGGATTCGTTCTCCATTCTCCACACCAAAGGCGCCAATCTGGGATAAAGAATCATCTAAAACGAAAGTTGTTTTAGCTGCGAAAGGAGAACCAAAAATAGAAAAATTAGCATCTTTTATATAGTCAGAACCTAAGGCTAAACTTAGGTAACCTGGAGCCATGAATTTTGAAACTGCAATCGAATCGTTAGGATAAGTAAAACCATCTGCAAACTGAGTTTTAAATCCTGCATTAAGACTGATTAGGTGTTTTTTCGAAATACGAATACCAAGTTTTGACGAAAGATCAATTTTATCATCGGTTTTTTGTAAAGTCAGCAATTCAGACTCGTCCAAGTATTTGATACCCCCAAATGCAAGAGATAAATCATTAGACCAGTTCCATCTATCTTTGTTATAATTGGCACTGGCACTTATTGTCGCATTCAACGAAATATTGTTCCTACCCCCTGAATTCCAATTCACAAAGGAGCTCTGTGTTCCATTTAAGGAGTGTAATGATTTTAACTTCCAGTTCTTTACAGATAATGAATCTACTACAGCGGAATCTAAATTGACTGTATCTAGCTGTTTTGCAGACATATAAAAAATGTTAAACACAAATAGGATTGCAGTAAATGATATAGTTTTACGGAACATATATTAAATTTTGACACAAAAATAATTCCTTGTGATACGCGGCCTACTCCTTTTCTTGTTTATTATTCAACAATTTGAATTTAAAGCGCAGGTAATCGCCAACTATTCGGATACTTCACATTGGGTTTTGCATCCAGATATGGAAAACAACTTATTCGAAAATTACATTCAAGATTCGGCGGACATAAAGTATGCTGACGTCTTTTATATATATCCGACGGTTTTTACAGATAAAAAAAATAAAAACTGGAATATTTCAATTGATGACGCAGAGCAACGGGGAAAAGTCAAGCGCGTTACTAAGTTTCAAGGTTCAGCATGGGCAGAAGCCGGCCGGATGTTTGTACCCTACTATACCCAAGCAAATCTCCGAAGCTACTTCGCGCTTGAATCTGGAGGAAGAAAAGCGTTACTTAAAGCCTACGAAGATGTTAAAAAAGCTTTCGTTTATTATTTGGAACATCACAACAACGGAAGACCTATAATAATCGCTGGACATAGTCAAGGCTCAACACATGGCATGCTACTTTTAAAAGATTTTTTTGATGAAAAAGAATTGCAAAATCAATTGATTTGCGCCTACCTTCCGGGTATTGGTTTGGAAACGGACGAATTTAATTCAATTCGACTGAGTATCGATCCAGAAGGGACTGGTGGATTTGTAACTTGGAATACATTCAAAAAAAAATATAAAACAAAAAAATATAAAACCTGGTATCAAGGCAAAGCCGCTGTCAATCCTGTTACTTGGAATACTGAAAAATTTGCTGGTCGTTCTTTACATAAAGGCTTTCTCTTTTGGGACGATAAAATTTATGAAAATTCGTTTAAAACAAACCTTGTCGATGGTGCCGTATGGATCAGCCTTCCTCATGTTCCTTTTCGTTCTATCGCCTTGACTTTTGATGATTATCATATCGGAGATGTAAATCTGTTCTGGAAGGACATTCAAGTCAATGCTAAAATGCGCATTAACGCGTTTAAAAAAAAGAATTAAGAAATTCTGTTAAGCCGTAAACTCTTTTAAAAACCAATTGTTGTTTTGGTGAGTTAAAGTATATTTGCAAAAAGTTTTAAAACGTCCTTGTATGAGTCCATTTTCAAGCCGTCACATAGGCCCAAATCCCTCCGAAAAAGAACAAATGATGAACACTATAGGTGTTACGTCTATTGATGAACTGATTCACCAAACTGTTCCTGAGCAGATTCGTATGGAAAAATCTTTGCGTATTTCTGATGCCATGAGCGAACATGATTTTTTGGCTCACATGTCAGACTTAGCTGGAAAGAATAAAGTATACAAATCCTTCATTGGGCTTGGCTATCACGAAACCATCACACCCTCAGTGATTTTAAGAAATGTTCTTGAAAATCCAGGTTGGTACACTGCATATACGCCATATCAAGCCGAAATCTCACAAGGCAGATTAGAGGCTTTAATGAATTTCCAAACGATGATTTTGGATCTAACGGGTATGGAAATTGCGAATGCATCTCTTCTCGATGAGGCGACTGCCGCAGCAGAAGCAATGCTTATGTTCTACAATAGCAGGTCACGCGGTGATGTTAAAGAAGGAAAATTAAAATTCCTAGTGGATGAAAATGCCCTTCCTCAAACCATAGATGTTGTCAAAGGAAGAGCAAGAAACCTAGGTATAGAATTGGTGATTTCAGACATTGAAAGTGCAGATGTAGATAATGCTTTTTTTGGCGCATTAATCCAATATCCCGATGCAAATGGACATATTTGTGATTTAGAAACAAGGATTGAAAAACTTAAAAGCAAGAATATTAACGTTGCTGTAGCCGCAGATATTCTTAGTCTTGCACTTCTTAAAGCACCAGGTAAATTAGGAGCTGATGTTGTTCTTGGAACTTCTCAAAGATTTGGCGTCCCTATGGGTTATGGTGGACCACATGCCGCTTTTTTTGCAACAAGAGAATCATTCAAAAGAAATATACCTGGTCGAATTATTGGAATTTCAAAAGATGCAGATAACAATACTGCATTAAGAATGGCACTCCAGACGCGAGAACAACATATCAAGCGTGGAAAGGCGACTTCAAACATTTGTACAGCACAGGCACTTCTTGCTGTGATGGCAAGTATGTACGCTGTATATCATGGCCCTCGTGGGATAAAAAATATCGCAAATCATGTCCATAATTTGGCAGGTAGACTAGGTGCAGGATTAAAAAATATGAATCTCAAAATCGGGTCCGAAGCATTTTTCGATACCATTTGGATAAAAGACATTGATTGTAATAAATTAAAAAGTATTGCTGAAAAGCATGAACTTAATTTCTATTACAAAAATCAAAATGAGGTAACCATTAGTTTTGCTGAATCTCATACCAATCAAGATGTGCATCTGATTTTAAATTTATTTTCAGAGCTAACGGGTAACAAAACAGAAGAATCGAATGAAGCGATAAACCTCAGTGATAACTTCAAACGAAAAACCCCCATTCTTTCACAACCTATTTTTAATAGTTATCATTCAGAGTCTAAAATGATGCGCTATTTGAAAAAATTAGAAAATAAAGACCTTTCATTGGTGCATAGTATGATTCCGTTGGGTTCTTGTACAATGAAATTAAATGCAGCAAGCGAACTCATGCCAATTACAAATCCTGCGTTCAGTAATCTTCATCCTTTTGCACCGATTTATCAAGTCAAAGGTTATCACGACATGTTTGAAGAGCTTAGCGATGCACTATGTGAATGCACAGGTTTTGCAGGAATGTCATTACAACCCAACTCTGGAGCTCAAGGCGAGTATGCTGGATTGATGGTCATTCGTGCCTATCATGAATCTAGAGGCGATCTTCAAAGAAAGATAATGATCATACCTTCGTCTGCACATGGTACAAATCCTGCATCAGCAGTTATGGCCGGTTTTAAGGTAGTGGTGACAAGCTGCGACGAGAATGGTAACATCAACGTTGACGAGCTCAAAAAAGTAGCCGAGGAAAATAAAGATACTCTAGGAGGACTTATGGTTACTTACCCTTCTACACATGGCGTTTTTGAGGAGGCTATTAAAGAAATTACAGGAATCATACATGAAAATGGAGGTCAAGTATATATGGACGGTGCGAATATGAATGCACAAGTAGGAATAACGAATCCTGGAAATATTGGTGCTGACGTTTGTCATCTGAACCTCCATAAAACCTTTGCAATTCCTCATGGTGGAGGCGGTCCTGGAATGGGGCCTATTGGTGTGGCTGCTCACTTAAAGCCTTTCTTACCGGGAAGTACGTTAATCCAATCTGGAGGTACTCAGGCTATAAATGCAATATCGGCAACACCTTATGGCAGTGCATTAATCTTGTTGATTTCATATGCCTACATTAAAATGTTAGGTGCTAAAGGCTTAACGGAATCGACAGAAATAGCGATTCTGAATGCCAATTATATCGCCAAAAAACTAGAGGACCATTACCCCATATTGTACAAAGGAAAAAATGGAACAGTAGCACATGAAATGATCCTTGACTGCAGAGCATTTAAGAAAACTGCTGACATCGAAGTGGCTGATATTGCCAAAAGGTTAATAGATTTTGGATTCCATGCACCAACAGTATCATTTCCTGTAGCGGGGACATTAATGATTGAACCAACTGAATCCGAAGACCTTGATGAACTCGATCGCTTTATAAATGCGATGGTTAAAATTCGAGAGGAAATTAAAGACATCGAATCTGGACATGCAGATAAGGAAAACAATCTGTTGAAAAACGCGCCTCATACGGCGAATTGTATTATCAATAAAAACTGGGATTTCCCATACTCCCCCCAAGAGGCTGCATACCCTTTACCCTATTTAATTGAAAATAAATATTGGGTTCCTGTGCGCCGTGTTGATAACGCTTTTGGAGATCGTAATCTTATATGTGCTTGTCCAAGCGTTGAAAGTTACGTACATTTAGATTAGATGAAATTAGATATTCTTGCTTTCGGTGCACATCCTGATGATGTTGAAATATCAGCGGGAGCTACGTTACTCAGATATGCCCGTGAGGGTAAAAAAATAGGAATTATAGACCTTACGGAAGGCGAATTAGGCACGAGGGGTTCAATAGAAAAAAGATACCAAGAGGCAAGTAAAGCGTCAGGTTTTATTGGTCTTTCTATCCGTGAAAACCTCAATATGGGAGATGGATTCATAGACCATTCGCATGAGAATAAAATTAAAATCATTGAGTGTATTCGTAAATATAATCCTGAACTTGTTTTGTGTAACTCAATACAAGACCGCCACCCTGACCATGCAAAAGGCGCTAAATTGGTTTCAGAAGCTGCGTTTCTATCAGGGTTAAGAAAAATCGAAACCGCTGTTGATGGTATTCCTCAGGATGCTTACAGGCCCGCAATGTTATTGCACTACATTCAAGATTATTATCTAGCACCAGATGTGATTTTAGATGTAAGTTCAACTGGAGCAGAGAAAATTGATCTTATAAAATGTTATGATAGTCAGTTCTTCGACCCAAAATCAAATGAGCCAGAAACCCCAATCTCTGGCTCAGAATTCTTTACATATATCGAAGGCAGAATGCTTAGCCTGGGAAGAGAACTAGGTGTTAAATATGGTGAAGGTTTTACAATAAACAGAACACTCGGAGTAAAGGATCTTTTTGCACTAAAATAACATCCCTGCCAAAACAGAGGTAGACATACAAGCCAATGTTCCGCCTAAAAGAGCAAGCAGCCCCAAACGGGCAAGCATAGATTTTTTATTTGGAATCAAAATACCAACTCCTCCAACTTGAATACCAATTGAAACAATATTGGCAAATCCACAGAGCACATAAGTTGACATTATAATCGTCTTATTTGAAAGCTCATCTTGAATATCTCCCAAGTGTGGATAAGCAATGAATTCATTAATAATTGTTTTTTCACCCAAAAGCTGTCCAAAATACATGGCATCTTGCCATTCAACCCCGAGTATCCAAGCCAGTGGGGATAAGAGATAACCTGATATACTCTCAAAGCTCAAGCGATCATACATTCCCCCAGACTCAATTACAGCATTCAAGGTCGTCCAATCGCCGATTTTAAAAACAACATAATTCAAAAGGGCTATTAGGCTTGTAAATACCAAGAGCATCGCGCCTACATTAACAGCAAGCTTGAGGCCATCCGTTGTTCCATTTGTTATCGCTTCTAACGCATTAACGCCCATTTTATCTTTGGCAACATCTAGATCCTTATTGATCTTCTCTGTCTCTGGTAAAAGGATTTTTGCAAAGACAATCGCTGCTGGTGCTGACATTAAAGATGCGGTAAGTAAATGCTTGGCATAGAATAACTCCATTACTGGGTCTCCTTGCCCTAAGATCCCAACAACTGCACCAAGGACTCCTCCAGCGATTGTAGCCATTCCCCCTACCATTAGGCAAAGCATTTCAGACCTTGTCATTCTATCCAAATATGGCTTAACGAGCAGAGGCGCTTCTGTTTGACCTACAAACACATTTGCAGCAGCTGCAACACTTTCAGAACCTGAAATCCCAAGAAAACGATTCATTACCCAAGCCATTTTCTTGACCACAAATTGAAGTATCCCAAAATAATACATAAGGCTTGAAAGTGCTGAAACAAAAACGACAGTTGGAAGAATCCAAAAAGCAAAATTAGCTAACATGGGAGGCATTTCGCCCATGGAACCAAATAGAAATATAGCACCCTCATGAGAAAAGTCAATCACCTTCGTGAATGCTTTTGCCAACCAATCAAAAATACTACTCACAAAAGGTACTTTAAGTATAAACAACGCGAGAATGAGCTGAAGCAAAGATCCTTTTAAAACCAAACTCCAATTAATTGCTTTTCTATTTCGGCTTAACGCAAAGGCGACAAAAAACAAAAACAACATACCCATTATCCCTCTGAAGATTGAACTTAAAGGAAAACCTGAGCCCTTATAGGTACTATCATAATCATGATAAGAGAACCTGCCTTTTGCGGAGGTTAACGTTAGTTTATTATCTGAAATGTAAGAAATTGAAAAAGTCTCATATCCTGCATTGCTTACACTGAAGTTATTCCTTTGAGCAGTTACTTTCTCTGGCATTAGAAATAAACTGTCGTTTTTAACGCTCCATGTACCTTTTGTATATGCGGATAATGCCAAATCGTTGTTTGTAAAATCCCCTGACTTTAGGAGCTTCAATACATTTCCCGAACGATAATAAGTCTCATCCTCAAATATGTTATGGCTCGAAGCCATTGTGGAGCTTGAAAAAGCAACACAACAAAATAAGGCAACTAATAAATTACGGATTTCTTTTTTTAATCTCATCTCTTAATTTCGATGCAAGCTCATAGTCTTCTTGTTCTAATGCACCTTGTAGTTGCTGTTCAAGTTCTTCCATTGAACTTGATGAATAATCGTTTACTTTTTCTTCAATATCAAAATCATCATCGTCTTGACTCACCAAAGAGTCACTTTCAAAAGCGGCTTCTTGATCTTGCGTAATACCAGCATCTTCAAGAACATTAGAAAATGTATAAATAGGGCTATTAAAACGGACGCCAACTGCAATTGCATCAGAAGTCCTTGAATCAATTTCAGTGTGGACTCCGTCTTTATCACAAATCATCTTAGCATAAAAAACGCCCTCCTCAAACTTATAGATTAAAACCTCCTTTATTACGACATCGTATGAGACACAAAAAGACTTGAACAAATCATGTGTTAGCGGTCTATTCGGAATCATCTTTTCTAGCTCTACAGCTATAGCCTGAGCCTCGAAACCACCTATGACTATGGGCAACTTTCGATTTCCGGCTGCTTCTATCAAAGTCAAAACATAGGAACCCGACTGAGTTTGACTATATGCTATACCTTGAATTTCTAATCTAACTTTCTGCATAGTTTAAGCGCTATTGCTCAAAAATATAAGGTTTTACGACGCTTTAAACTTTTGAATGGCATCATTTAGTCTTGGTATTACTTCAAAAGCGTCACCAACAATACCATAATCAGCTGCTTTAAAAAATGGTGCCTCAGGATCTGTATTTACAACAACAATCACTTTAGAACCGTTAACTCCCGCCAAATGTTGAATTGCACCTGAAATACCAACAGCAATATAGAGATTTGGACGGATTGCAACGCCTGTTTGCCCTACGTGCTCATGATGCGGTCTCCATCCGATATCCGCAACCGGTCTAGAGCATGCCGTAGCCGCACCTAGTTTAGAAGCCAACTCCTCTATCATCCCCCAGTTTTCTGGCCCCTTCAATCCTCGGCCTGCAGAAACAACAAGCTCTGCTTCAGGCAATGGAATTTCGCCTTCAGGTTTTTTAGTTGATAATACTTTTATTCGTGGATCGCCGACTTCGATAGAAATTTCCTCTACACTGCATGCCGGAGCTTTTTCTTCGGGCGGCAGACTATTTGGAAGCAAGGAAATAATTCTAGACGAAGAATGCACTTTTACTTTACCTACAGCTTTTCCAGAAAAAACATTCACTTCGATAGCTCCCGATTCATCGGGTAATGAAATCGCACCTGACACTAAACCGGCATTCATGCGCACAGATAGCATCGGAGCTACCGATTTACCATACAAATCGTGAACAAAAACAACCGTGTTTGCACCTTCCGTTTGTGCAACCTTCGCTATCATTCGAACCACTTGCTGCTGATCGTCTCCGCTTACGGCCCGATCTACTAAAACTTTAGAAGCACCATAACTCCCCAAGATTGCAAGCTCATCACTAGAAAGTGAACCATTGCTTAACGCAACAACCTCACCTAATTTACTAGCATAAGTTACAGCCTCAAAAGATGCTTTAGAAATACCATATCCGGAGTTTATATAAACTAATATCATTGACTTTAATTTTATTTAAATTACTTTGGCTTCGCTATGTAACAGAGAAACAAGCTCATCCATGTTTTCAGGATCAATCATCCTAACTGCAGACTTTTCGCCCGGCATTTCATATGAAATAAATGAAGTTAAATCATCAATCTCTTTTGCTTCAACCACTGTTAATGGTTTTGTTCTAGCTGCCATAATACCTCTCATATTTGGTATTCTCTGCTCAGCCATACCTTTTGCACAGCTTATTACTGCTGGCGCTTCAACTTGAATTTCTTGAACACCACCAATAATTTCTCTTTCTACAGTTAAAGTAGTACCTGTTACTTCAAGCTTCGTGGCTAAAGAAATAAAAGGAAGTTCTAGGCCTTCTGCAAGCATTCCTCCAAACTGAGAACCATTATAGTTGATGGTCTCCTTTCCCGTTAATACTATATCAAAATCATTTTCTTTTGCATATGCAACAATCTGCATGGCAGAACTGTACGCGTCCTTTGGTTCGGTATCTATTCGAACAGCAGCATCTGCACCGATAGCTAAAGCTTTTCGAATAACCGCATCATCCGCAGCACCGCCAACAGTTATGATAGTTACTTGACCACCACCGGCTTCTTTAATTTCCAGCGCTCTTACTAAGGCATACCATTCATCATAAGGGTTTACAATAAATTGAACCCCATTATCATCAAATTTTGTATTTCCATCTGAAAATGCAATTTTGGACGTTGTATCTGGTGCCTTACTAATACAAACTAATATTTTCATTCTTATCGTTATTTAGAGTGTTGCAAATTTACTGAATAATCTAACACGATAAAAGCCCCTAAAAATAGATTTTATGAAAAGCTCGCATTACACAAGTAACAACGCTACCGCAAAAAACAAGGATGAAAAAAAAGTTAAAAAAGCCACCTTTTTGAGTTCTCCATCTAAAGCGCTAGGCTCAGGCGCTGTAAAGACCTTTTTCAAATGCCCCGCAATAAAGAAAGATGGAATTAAGGCTAAAAGAGGCCAAAGGCTGTAGGTAAGCAGTATGAAGATTGAAACCATAATTAACCAAGATACTGCCCCAAAAAGTAATAATCCAACGTGGTATAACTTTGCACGTTTGTAACCGATTTTTACGACTATCGTTCGCTTGCCTGAGACACCATCATTTGCTACGTCACGCATATTGTTTAAATTCAACACAGCTGTACTCCATGCACCTATTGTAATTGCGGGAAACAATGTGAGCCATTCAAAACTTAAGCCGTAGAGCGAAAACACACCCAGGACACTTACGAGTCCAAAAAAAACAAACACCATAACATCTCCTAAACCACTATAACCGTATGCAGACTTACCAATCGTATAATAAACAGCAGCCAATACCGATAACAGAGCCAATGCGGAATAAACATAGATTAATTCCACCGTTAAATTGGGTAAACTAAAATAGATTAACACCCCGGCTGCAAGAAATGATAAAAGCACAAAAATCATTACACCTATTTTCATTTCTAAAATTGAAACTTGACCAGATTGAACAGCACGTTCAGGACCAACTCTGTTCTCATTATCTGTGCCCTTCTGACTATCTCCAAGGTCATTAGCGAGATTCGACAAAACCTGAAAGCATATTGTTGTGCATAATGCAGCTAAAAATATTTTAATATTTCCATGGTCAAGCAGTGTCGCGAGCGCTGATCCAACAATAATCCCTGAAAGAGAAAGTGGCAAAGTTCTTAATCGCATTGCCCCTATCCATGCCCTAATCTTTTTCATATTGTAAAATTACGAATAAGAACAATGCTATTTCTTATGTCACTTGAACACAATTTCATATTTTTACAGACCAATTCGGGATGTAGCTTAGTCCGGTTAAAGTGCGCGTCTGGGGGGCGCGAGATCGGTGGTTCGAATCCACTCATCCCGACTTCTTTTTATTTGTGCTGATACTCAGTACAAGACACAAATTAAAATTGACCTTATTTAAGGTCAAAACAATCATGATTAATCAAATTAAAAATCAATCGCAAATTTTGCAAAAGATGGGGATTAGCGAATTAAACCCCATGCAAAATTCAGCTATCGAGGCTATTGAAAAATCGAAAGAGGTACTCATTCTTTCGCCGACAGGAACAGGGAAAACTTTAGCTTTCCTACTTCCACTTGTAAAGCGATTAGATCCCTCATCAAAACAGACACAACTTCTGATCCTTGTTCCAGCTCGAGAACTTGCGATTCAGATTGAACAAGTTATTCGCGACATGGGTACAGGGTACAAAGTAAATGCGGTATATGGAGGCAGGTCAGGTTCAAAAGAAAAAATAGAACTCACACATACGCCAACAATTTTAGTAGGAACGCCTGGTAGGGTTGCAGATCATATCCGACGCGATAGAATTACATTAAACGGGATTTCAAATTTAGTACTTGATGAATTTGATAAATCTTTGGAAATTGGGTTTGAAAAGGAAATGAAAGAAATAGTTTCGGCACTTCAATCTTTGGAACGCAAAATATTAACTTCGGCTACTTTTAAAGAGCAGATCCCCGAATTCATGCACCTTAGCAATCCTGTTAAGCTCGATTTTCTGGAATCAGAAACTATTAGTCTAGACATATCTTGGGTTAATGCACCTAAAAACACCCTTGATACATTACTAAATATTCTAGAATTCCTAGGTGATAAAAGAGGTATAATTTTTTGTAATTTTAAAGATACACTTAATGGTGTATCTGAATTTCTTAATGAAAATAATATTGAACACACAAGTTTTTTCGGAGGTATGGAGCAAGTTGATCGGGAAAGAAGCTTAATTCAATTCAGAAATTCGAGCCAAAGAACACTTTTAGCAACTGATCTTGCGGCAAGAGGCATAGACATTCCAGGTCTAGACTATATTATTCACTACGAGATGCCTCCACGAGAGGAGGAGTTTACACACCGGAATGGCCGAACCGCTCGAATGAACAAAGACGGTATGGCTATGTGTATCAAAGGGAAAAATGACCGTATACCTGAATATGCAAAAGGAATAAAGAATTTAGAAATAAAGGAAGGAGCCAAAATCCCCACCAACAAATGGGCTACATTATTTATTTCTGGAGGTCGACGAGACAAAATTTCTAAAGGAGATATCGCTGGCCTCTTTATCAAAAAAGGGCAACTTGAAGGAGAAGAATTAGGCGTCATCGAACTAAAAACAGATTGTGCCTTTGTTGCTGTGCACAGAGAAAAAGCGGAAGATATCTGCCAAAGGCTTAATAATGAGCGATTAAAAAAGAAAAAAGTTCGTATCCGAAGGATTTAGAAAACACCTTATGCAAAGCATTAAGAAAGTATCGATTTATTTCATGGGATTGGCCTATTGCTACGTAGGTATTCATCATTTTATTGATCCTGAATTCTTTCTAGCGATAATGCCTGATTATGTACCGTTCCATATTGAGGCCGTTTATATTAGCGGTTTTTGTGAAATCCTTTTGGGAGGAATGCTACTCTTTGTAAAAACGAGAAAAATTGCAGCCTGGGGATTAATTGCACTTTTAATTGCTGTCTTTCCCGCTAACATATATTTAGCACAAAACGAAGCCGCTCAACACGCTTTAAACATAAGCCAAACGGCGGCCTATATTCGCCTGCCCTTTCAAGCTTTATTTATTGGCCTGGCTTTCTGGCACCAAAAGAATTAAGGTCTAGTATCTCGTGTATTTCATTCGACATGCAACACCTTCAATAACCGCTTGTAAAACATATACACCATTTGCAGTAAAAGATAAATCTACAGCATTTGTATGCTTCTCTATCACCGAATTGTAAATGGTTTGACCCTGAATATTTAATATTTCAAATGTCGTTCCCACAGCCATTCCCTCAATGAAAAACAAACCTTCATTTGGATTTGGATAGAGTTTAATGTCATAATAGGCAAAATCAGAAACCGTTGCACAAGGCTCAACCGTTATTTCGATACTGCTTTGTCCTGTGCAATCATTTTCATCTGTAAAAGATCCCGTAATAACATGCGTCCCTACCCCAGCAACCTGAGGATTAAAGACAGTCCCATTTGCTCCTGGACCTGAGAACCCTACTCCGGAAGGTTCTCCATAAAGCTGAACTAAACCATCACTTACACAAACAATATTGTCCGAATCATTTGTCGTTATTTCTACCACAGGTGCTGGATTTACCAAAATAGTCTGCACTGTTGAGTTAGAACCGAATTGGTTTGAAACCGTTAAGGTTACAACATAGGCTCCAGCACCTTCAAATAGATGCGTTGGGTTTTGCGCAGAAGAAGTTGACCCATCATCGAAGTCCCATTCCCAATCCGTTGGCTGCTCTGAAGAAAAATCATTAAAGGAAACCTCTGATCCAGAACAAATCTCAAATGTAGATGGTGTAAATGAAGCTTCAGGGGCAATACCTTGAGGCGCTTCATTGTAAAACACTTTGAAATCATCAAAATAGAAACCATCTTCTGTAACACCTCCATCAGAACGAAGTCTGAACCTAACATCAATGACTTGACCAAGATAATCACTCAAATTAATGTCTTCCAATACCCAATTCGAAACTACACCTTCATAAACTGGTTCACCATCCGGCTGAACACTTCCATTGTTATCCGTTCCCGGCACTGTATATTGACCACATTGACCAATCCATGAATTACCACCATCTGTGGAAACTTGAAATTGAACGTAATCATAATTTGCCTCGATATCCCATTTTGCATAAAAAGTAATTTTCGCCGAAATCGCATTGGTCAAATCTATTTCTGGATTATAGTAAAGACTTTTGGTTTGGTTATTTGAATAGTTCCCGTTAGGTGAGTCTGTAAAAGACTTATTAGGAGAGACATAGGTAGCATTCGTTGTGCCCCAATTTCCTGACCAATTGTTTGTATTCGTAGCATCTTCTAAAGCCTGAAGTGTAATTGCACCATATGTTTTTATTATCGTATCTTTTTTAATCCAGAGACCGTTATCCGTTTTCAGAATAAACTTGACTTCATCTCCGAATTGAATACCTGCATTGAGCACATATGAAATTGTTCCATTTTGTTCTTCAGTAGGATTTAAATTGTAAACGATTGGATTGCCTATACTACTTATATTCAATAGAGGTTCAATAGATACCGTAACAGGTCCAGACTCTCTTCCGTATCTTTTCGCTGAATGGTTAAAGTCTCCTGAAAGTGTCGCAACTACTCCAGCATCAGTGTCCTTAACCACCACATAATTTCTTGATACATGCGCTAAGACCAGGTTGGAAAAAACCATTTCTTGACAAGTTGGATTGATACTATTCGTACCTGGCCAAAAAGAAGTACCTACCTCCGGAGTATGCGCAAACACAGTATCTTTTTGTCCTTGGCCGATATCCTCCTTATACATGTAATCATCTGAATCACCTGAAGCGGGATAAAGACCAGAACTTTTGAATGCAGGATATGCGTTGTACTCGCACATGTGATTCGTATAATCTTGAATGTAATCATGATGATCTGCAAATTCCTCATCTGTTGTTCCAATAGGAAATAAAATGGCAGGAGAATAACTGTGAGCATTAAAAGCAGTCTCAAAATCATAGGTTTCAACCAACCACTTCATAGCTTGTGTTTCTGGCTCGGAGAAAGGACCCGTACCACAATAAACATCGCTGTTTGTATTAAAACTAATACCCGTCGTTCCCCAACCGTAAGAATAATTCCTATTTAAATCAACACCATAGTTGTTGCTGTTTGGATGATCACGACGATTTTTACGCCACATACCGCCACCATTGGGGTCTGTTTGTTCATTGTAGATGTAGCCATCCGGATTTAGGCAAGGCACAAAAAACATACGGGTGTGGTCTACGAGGTAAGTTACCTCATCATCAGAACCGTAATTCTCAAGTAAATACCACATAAAAAAGATGGTTTCCATGAGGCTCATTGGCTCTCTTGCGTGATGAATAGCCGAATAAAGAACATTTGGTTCATTCGCCTCGTTTGACCCTGGATTATCAGATAATTTCACATGATAAATAGGTCTATTATTATAAGTTTCAAAGTTTGAAATTGGACTTCTTTCCGTTATTAAACTTGGATATTGTGCATGCATTGCATCTAATTCAGCTAGCATCTCATCATAGGTCAAATAACCACCCATTGAACCGAGATTAAAATTTGAAGGAACTGCAGGTTCGAATCCGACAGTACCTCCCGAACCTCCTGAGCAATCCGTATTTTTCAAATAAGGATGCGCCGAAGGTTTACTTAACCTTTTTTTGTAAAAGGTCTTGACATCATCAATTTCAATTTCATAAGAATAGCCGTACGCATCAAGAATATTGATTTCTTCTTCCGACAGGTCGGTTATAATAAAAGTGTTCTTCTTTCTAATTCCGTGATCGACAGCAACACCTAGATTGGCGATTTGACGCAACTCTTGATTGTTCGCATTTACCTTTACTCTAGAGTATTTTTGGGCTGAAACAAAAGGTGTTATGGCTAATATTAAAACAAGGGAAAGAATCGTTTTCATGTAATTGGTTTTGGTATAGTTTTGGTATAGTGAAGTACACAAAGAAACGAAAAAGCGAGAAAACCTACAAGTTCAAGGCTATTTGCATGTAGAATATGAGGCAACTAATTGAGTAACGAAGTGTTTATATAATAGAAATGATTGTTTTTCGTTGTAACTTAGACTTAATGAGGCTTTTCTCCCTATTCGCTTTTATCTTTTGTGCTTCTACACTGTTCGCTCAAAAGGTTTGGATGACCCCAAATATGGGGCAATGGGATAACCGTATCGATTATTCTGTAGAACTCGACCTTGGTAAGCTATACATTCAGAATGACGGAATGTATTTCTTCCTTACAGATTTCATGACCCATAATCATTCTCATCAGGAGGATCATGACCATCAAGATGAACAAGAGAAAAAAAAACGAGTACATGCCATTCATCAAAAATTCTTAAATCACAATGCTGCCTCTAGCCAGGTAACTTCAGCCCCTTCATTGGACTATAAAAATTATATTCTAGGTACAGATTCATCAAAATGGAAAAGCCATATTTATTCATATACTGATGTCGAGTACACTAATTTTTATGACGATATTGACCTCGTTTACAAGGGAGGAAATGGCCAACTTAGTTATAACTTTTTAGTTAAACCTGGAGCAAATATTTCCGAAATCAATTGGGTGTTTAAAGGAGCTAAAGACATAAAGATCGAAGCAGGTAATTTGATCATTGAAAATCAATTTGGAGCAATCAAGCAATCCGCTCCTTTGGCTTGGGAAATAGATTCTTTGAATCACAAAAAACCCATTCCTATTTCGTTCGAACAAAATGGAGACGCCTTTTCGTTTGTAATGACCGAAGGTTACGACGCGACAAAAACAATATATATCGACCCAAGCCTGACATTCTCTACCTTTTCTGGTGCAATATCCGATAATTGGGGTTTCACAGCGACTCCTGATATTTATGGGAATTTATTTGGCGGCGGTATTGTTATGGGTTCACAATATCCTGTAACCACAGGCGCCTACGATGTTACATATCAGGGCGGTCAAGGAACTATTGCTACTGACATAGGTATTACCAAATTCAATGCACAAGGAACAACTCTGCTTTACTCCACTTTCATTGGTGGTAGCGGAAATGAAACGCCTCATAGCCTCGTTTGTGCTGAAAACGGAGAGCTCTTTATTTATGGCGTTACGGGCTCAACTGATTTCCCGATGTCTGGGGCGTCTTTCGACAATATTTTTGGCGGGGGTCCATCAGTAACAGAGAATAGTATTAACTTTTTAGGTGCCGATATTTACATTGCGAGACTCAGTCCATCGGGCGCAAATTTACTCGCCTCAACTTACCTTGGCGGAACGGACAATGATGGACTCAATCTTGATAACCTGCATATGAATTACGGAGATCAATTTCGAGGTGAAATCATGCTAGACGAAAACAACAATGTGTACGTCGCAAGTACGACATATTCCTCAGATTTTCCGTTAAGCAATCCACAACAGGCAACGCTCAACGGTTTACAAGACGCTGTACTTTTTAAAATGCCGCCAGGACTCAATTCGCTTTCGTGGAGCACCTACTTTGGTGGTGTTGGACTCGAGTCTGGCAACTCGATTCAAGTCAATGATGCACTTGGCGAACTTTGTATAGCAGGAGGGACAAATTCAAATGGTTTATTCAATCAAGGTAATGACCTTACTTTCGATGGAGGAATTTCTGATGGTTACATTGCAAAATTCGATGCAAATACAGGCAGTCTCATCTCTGGTACATACATGGGATCTTTTGAATACGACCAGGCCTATTTTGTTCAATATGACATAGACGCTAATATTTATGTTTATGGCCAGACCGAATCTTCCTGGGAAATAACAAGTGGGTGCTTTGGCTCACCAAACTCCGGACAATTTGTTCGGAAATATGACGCCTCATTGAATAATATAGAATGGACAACGATGATTGGGGCAGGTACAGGAGATGTAGAAATTTCACCTACGGCCTTTTTAGTCTCTGATTGTTATGATATTTATTTGGCGGGTTGGGGAGGTACCTTGAATCAAGGAATAATTTCTAATTCATCTACTAATGGATTCTTGGTGACAAATGATGCCCACCAGACTCAAACCAATGGTAGTAATTTCTATATCGCTGTTCTTGGTCAAGATGCCGCGAATCTCAAGTATGCAACATTTATGGGAGGTCTAAATAGCAGCTCTAATCATGTTGATGGCGGAACAAGTAGATTCGACAAGTCTGGGCGCATTTATCATGCCGTGTGCGGTGCATGTGGTGGAAATCCGACAGGATTTACGACCACCAATGGAGCATTTGCTGAAACGAATCAAGGGTCAAATTGTAATATGGCCACTTTTAAATTTGAACTTAGCACGATTGAGGCCGCAGCAGCGCAACCTGAGCCCTTAATTTGCATCCCACAATCTGTGTTTTTTCAAAATGACAGTGAAAATGGGAATGCTTATTTCTGGACCTTTGGAGACGGTGGCACTTCAACTGAGGAAGAACCCATATATCAATACAATCAGCCGGGAACATACGAGGTTCAGCTTGTGGTATCTGACACTTCAGGATGCTTTAGCTCTGATTCAGTAACTATTTTCGTGAATATCGGGGCATTTGAAGGTGGTGTTGTTGAACCAATCGCTCCTATATGTCCTGGGTCAAGCTATGAGCTTGAAGCTTATGGAGGAGCCAATTATCAATGGGCACCAGCGAATTTACTAGACGATCCAACGTCGTCAAGTCCGATTGCTACGGTAAATGAAACAACTACGTTTACCGTTACTGTTTCTGATACTTGCGGTTCACAAACACTTGAAGTAACACTTGAAGTCTTCAACAACAGCATCGGTATAACTGCAGAATCAAGTCTCTGCCTAGGAAACAGTATTACCCTCGAAGCGACCGGAGAAGGAACCGTTTCGTGGAGCCCAACAACCTTTTTAGACGATCCTAACTCCTTCACTCCTATTTGCACGCCTGACTCAACAATTACCTATGTTGCAACAATTACGACTTCTAACGGATGTATAAATTATGACACAACAACCGTTGATGTCTATTTTGAACTTCCAATTCCAGATATCGATGACGAAATCGGTGTTTGTCTTGGTAGCCAATATGCGGTTATTGCAAACGGAGGTGATTCCTATCAATGGCTTGCTGATCCAAATTTGATTAGCTCAGAGGGACCGATAGCGATTATAGAACCCACTGAAAATCAATGGTTCTATGTGGAGATAGGCAATGCCTGCGGTATTATACTAGATTCCGTATTTGCAAACGTAATAGAAATTGAGATTGAAGCTGGTAACGATACAATTATATGTCCTCGAGAGCAAGCGTTCTTATGGGCTGAAGGAGCGGATTTTTACCAGTGGCTTCCGGCCAATACAATAGTCAATCAATTTGGGAATCAGGTAACGGTCGCTCCACTGAGCTCGACAGAATATACAGTAATAGGTATAGATGAAAATGAATGTAGAGACACTGCCTTTGTCAATGTGGATTTATTTGCCTACCCTTCGTTTGAAACTACCAATGATGTTTTGGCCTTCTATGGTGATCAAATTCAGTTGAATGCATTTTCAAGTCAGTTGGGAAGTTATATCTGGTCACCAGCAGAATACCTAACCTGCATACATTGTGACGATCCAATTGCGACTCCTAATCAAGAGATAACTTATAGAGTCACCTTCACAAATTTAGATGGATGTTCATCAGATGAATTCATTAATATAACCTATGACGCAGTTCTATATGTGCCAAATACCTTCACGCCTGACAATAATGGTTTGAATGAAACTTTTCAAATATCAGGAGGCAATCTTAAAGAAATGGAATGCCTGATCTTTAATAGATGGGGAGAATTATTATATACGATGACTGAACCCTATCAAACATGGGATGGAACCTATATGGGTAAACCTTGCCAGGATGGAACCTATATATGGAAGCTCACCTACACCGATTTCGTGAACAAACAATATCAATTGAGTGGACACGTTAACTTGATTAGGTAAATTTGCAATTATGAGTTTAAAGGTCGTTTCATTCCAATTCAACGGATTTCAGGAAAACACATATCTAGTAGTATCTCCATCCAAGAACTGCGTGATTATTGACCCTGGATGTTATGAAAGTCATGAAGAAAAAACACTATTTGAATATATAGAAGTAAACGATTTACGTCCTTTAGCACTCTTGAATACACATGCACATATTGATCATATTTTGGGAAATGCAGCGGTCAAAGAAAAATTTAATATTCCCTTTTATCTTCACAAAGATGACTTACAAACACTTCTATCTGTTAAAAACTATGCTGCTGTCTACGGTTTTCAGGGCTACAAAGCCTCTCCAGAACCCGATTTCTTTTTGGAAGGGAACAGTACAATAAGCTTTGAAGATATTTCTTTTAAGGTCTTATTTACGCCCGGGCACGCACCTGGACATGTGGTTTTTTACAATGAAACAAATCAGTTTGTCATCAATGGAGATGTGCTTTTCAATGGTAGTTTTGGCCGAGTGGATTTACCTGGAGGAGATATTAATACGCTAAAAAACTCTATTTTTGATGTAATGTTTAAGCTCCCTGAGAACACTTCCGTTTATTGCGGCCATGGACCAGAAACAACAATAGGACAAGAAAAAGCGACAAATTACATCCATCAATTTTAGATTTGAACATAGCAATAAATTGTAGGAACCTCTTAAAAGGTAAACTTGAGGGGTTTGGGAATTATTCCCTTGAGCTCATCCAAAGGATATGTAAGGGTAATCCAGAGTACACTTTTTTATTAATCTTTGACAGGCCCTATGATTCATCATTTATATTCTCTGAAAACTGCAAACCCATTATTGTCTCGCCACCAACAAGACATCCTTTTCTGAATATTTTTTGGGCCAATTTTTCACTTCCTAGAACACTTCGAAAGTATAAAGCAGATCTGTTTTGGTCACCAGATGGAATTTGTACTACTAAAACGAGTATTCCGCAAGTCATTACGATTCATGACATTAACTTTGAGCATTACCCTAAAGATACGCCGAGACTTGTCAGCTGGTACTATAGAAGATTCTATCCGCTTTTTGCCCAGGAGGCACGTCATATTCTAACTGTTTCGGAATACTCCAAAAAGGATTTAGTAAGAACCTATGGTATTGATAAAAAGAAAATAAGTGTTGTGCATAACGGGGTCTCTGAATTATTTAAGCCTTCAACAGATGCTGAACGTAGCGATTGTCAAACCAAGTATACAAATGGAAAAAAATACTTTGTATTTGTAGGCTCCATTCATCCTCGTAAAAATATTGAAAGGCTGGTCAAGGCATTTGAGCAGTTTTACCAAAAAAACAATACATTTCAATTACTGATTGTTGGTAGCAATATGTGGGGTGATAAAAAACTTGTCGTGCCCAATAGTATTTCACAGGCTGTAGGATTCACAGGGCATGTTGAACTTGAAGAATTGACCAAAATCATGGCTGGCGCTTTCGCTTTTGTCTACCCGCCTTATTTTGAAGGATTTGGAATACCTCTAATTGAAGCTATGAAATCAGGTGTCCCCGTACTTTCAAGTAACAAAACATGTCTTCCAGAAGTCGCAGGTGATGCCGCATTATTTTTTGATCCTTTTAATGTAAATGATATTGCAGAGAAATTAGAAATCATTTCTAATGATGAAACCTTGCGTGAAAATTTAATCGAAAAGGGATATCAGAAATCCCAAAATTACAATTGGGATAAGGCTGCAAAGCAGACATGGCAGACATTAGAAAAATTCATTAAGGCTCCATAGTTCAATGGATAGAATAGAAGTTTCCTAAACTTTAGATCCAGGTTCGATTCCTGGTGGAGCCACAAAAAACCGACTCATATGAGTGGGTTAATATAAATTCAAGATTTAGGTAGATAGTAACCTATTTACAGGTACATGTTTGTTCAACAGATTGTTCAGTACCACCGACATTTTGTGTAAAACTGATTGTTCCCTGAATATTGTCGAGGTCTTCATCACAAACATCTGTATATTCAACTGATTGCGTATATGTCTGACCATCTTGGGTAATCGTTTGTGAACAGCTGCAGTCTTTACACTTATTACAAGACGTAAAAAAGAATATTGCTAAAGCAAGTGGTAATAAATTGAGTATTTTTTTCATGGCTTTTTTTTTACTAAAATAATGATTTCACTTAAAAATCATCTTTTGTTAAAGACTCAATTTATTAAGAATTAATTTTTAACTAGTTTCAAAATTTCTTTTGTATAAGAAAAACTTACTTCAATATGGTGAATTCCTGGAGTTAAATTCTCTAAATTAATTTTCGAAACATTTCCTTCTATTTTTAAAACCTCTGCACCCAAGCAGTTAAAAACCCTAATTTCTTCAATTATTTCATCTGTATAAATATTGACTTCTTCATTACAAGGATTCGGGAATAAACTCAATACCATTTGGTTACTAACAGAGCTAATTCCGGTTGAAAAAGGAGACTCTAAACACACGACCCAAAGGTCCTCAGAACCACTGTTTTGTTCGATATCAATATCTAAAGAAGAGGTCCATCCTGTAAAAAGCACATGACCTTCTTGAGTAACAACTATTGATTCAGCTATATCGTTGTCCGTCCCCCCATAGTTTTGTTCCCAAATTAACTCACCGCTATTACTAAGCCTTCCTAACCAGGCATCCCACTCTCCATGATTCTCTCCTACATCTCCGTTAGAAGACTCTGAAAATCCAGAGAATATATATCCAACACCATCTGCAGCGTGTGCTATGGCTTTAATCCTTTCGGCTCCTGAACCTCCTAATAAATTCGTCCATATGAGATCTCCATCACTATTTATTTGCATTATAAAGCCGTCATTTCCTCCCATTTCCTGATTAAGGAAATCATAATTAGAAGAAGTTGTGCGACCACAGATTAAGATATTTTCCTCATCAATTTTTAATACATTTTCAGGGGAATCTTCACCACTACCACCAAAGTTTTTCTCCCAAATGATAACACCTTCATCATCTATACGGACCACCCAGATGTCTTCCCCATCATCTCCGGAATAATTATTCGAAACGTCGAAATCTTCAGACTCAGTGCCAGAAACCAGAAGGTACCCTTCATCAGCTAACTGAATGATGGATGCCGTATATTCATTTGAACTTCCCCCATAATTCTTTTCCCAAATCAGACTTCCGTTCGCCTTCAAACGAATTACCCAGCAGTCATAATTGAATTCTCCATTATGTCCAGAAACATCACCATCATTAGATCTCGAATCACCTGCGACGATAATACCCCCATCTTCAGTCACGAATACTGATAGCGCCTTGTCATCATTTGTACCTCCATATGTTTTAGTCCATTGAAGCGTTCCTTGACTGTCAATCTTAAAAATCCAATAATCTCTTCCTCCATTATTTTGGGAAAGATCACCATCATTTGATTTTGAGTACCCTACAACTATGAAACCTTGATCAGGTGTTTCTTTGATATCCCAAATCACATCTTCATCAGAACCTCCATAAGTATGCTGCCAAAGCGTGTTTCCATCATGATCTGTTTTGAGAATGACTGCATCTTTTTCACCCTGATTTTCATTAGGACCAAATTCTGAAGAAGATGAATTTCCAATAACAATTACTCCTCCATCGGTCAAAACCAATTCCCTTCCTTTATCCTTATCAATACCGCCAGCGGTAAACTCCCATTCTATTGGTGATTGGGTCAAATAGTTATAACTAAAACTTAAGAGAAAGAGGGTTAATAATGTTTTTTTCATTTTGTTATTTTAGTATTTACTTCTAACAGTCATTTATTGATTTGCGTTAGAAATTTTAATAGCACTCTATTACACTCAATTCAGTTTTACCCTCTTTTTTCCTTTCTGGATATAAGGTTGACCAATCGGAGCTTCTTTTAATTCTCTCCCAAGCATATCATATATTTTATTATCGTATACTGGGTTGATTTCTAATTCATCAATTCCTACCGTTAAACCAGGATTATTATGAACAAATGTCCAACTTCCCCAAGGCGTACTAGCTCCTGTTTCCCAATATATTTGATCCTCAAAAAGACAGTTAATTGAATTACCATTTGGCGATAAACCTTGAGAAATATACCAGTTATCCAAATTAGCCGAATCATTTGCAAAATGTACGGTAACATTAATGGTATCAGTAAGTGACCAACTATGACCAAACGTTATCGTAGATTCATCAACTAAAATGTCTTGATATACTATATTTCCTTGTTGGTCTGTAAACTCCCACATAAAGATATTTTCTGATTGGGGGTGCGTCATATATTGACCTGAATGGTAAATACTGATAGCAGTTTCTTGAGAACCAACATTCATAACCATACCTAATTGATCACATGGAACACATGTCAATTGTGCTTTTATTGATTGATTTAGACCAAAAGTAATGGCCAGTATAAGTAAAGATTTATTCATTGTTTTCAGTTTGTTTGAACGAATATAACACTAAATCGCCAATACTATCTCATGCCTGAGGGGGTGAATTGCATGACAAATAACAAGGAAATACTAAAAAATTTCGGTCTAGTAGATCTAAGAATCGATCGTTGATTTTTTCATAACTTTAAGGAAAGATACTGAATATGAATAAATTGAAATATTTCGGCGTTTATTTCACACCCTTACTGGCACTTATAAGTTTCAATAGCAATGGGATATTGGCCTATTCAGGAATTATCGTTTTGTATTTGTGTATTCCCATTTT
>JAQXCN010000040.1 GCA_029251865.1 Crocinitomicaceae bacterium
GGACATCCTTTATTTTCAATAGGACCTGCTGTTTTAGGACATTCATCATCTTTATCCAAAAGTCCATCACCATCTGTGTCTTTGAATGGACAACCTTTATTTTCAATAGGACCAGCAATGCTGGGGCAATCATCATTATTATCTAGAAGCCCATCACCATCGGTATCAGGGTAGGGGCATCCATTATTTTCTTTTGGTCCAAATGTTTTTGGGCAATCATCAATTGCGTCAAATAAGCCATCTTTATCTGTATCAGGGCATCCTTTGTATTCTTTCAAACCAGGCGTGTCGGGGCAAAGATCATCTTTGTCAAGAATTCCATCTCCATCTCGGTCAGGATCTTCCTCTACTTTCGGAGGTTCAGTGGTCGCTTGTTTAAATTGATAGGCAAGGAGAATCTCATGAGATCCATTTGAATAACCACTAATATCAGAGGTATTGTAGTCGTAACTATATGCCAATATGGTATTCTTGAAATTAACCCCCAACATCGCAATGGCAGATTCGAAATGTCTGAGACTTAAGCCAAAGAAAAGTAAGTCGTTTAATGTTCCTTTGGCACCTAACTCAAGCAAAGGAGGTGCTATAAAAGCGCTTCTCACTAAGAAATAAGGATCTAGATCAAATGACTCTGACAATTTAAACGAATAGGACGTTGTTAAATTATAATGTCTAATCAATCGGTTCTCTCCCAACGAGAGTGTATTTAAGTCATTTAACTTGGATAGCCGGCTCTGAACAAGTTGATTCACTCCAAATCCAATGCGTAATTTATCATTTAAGGAGTATAGGAGACCAAAGCTCATATCTGGAGAAATTTGCTTAACGTTACCACTCAGGCTTGGGTCTGGATTAATGTTTTCAATCCCTGAACCATCATAACTATACTGGTTAATTACCCCCGAAACAGCCATGGATAAATTGGATTTTTCATTCAGTTTCAGAATGTAATTATAGTTCAGCATTAGCCCCATTTGAGAAACAGCGCCTCCTGCATCGTCCATGAAGAGCATACCACCTACGCCCATTTTTTTGTTTTTGAGTAGGGTATGTCCGCCTAGCGTATAGGTTGAAGGTGCACCTTCAAACCCTCCCCATTGGTTGCGGTATCCCAGTTGAACTCGAGGTGAATTTGTCACACCCGTATAAGCTGGGTTGATCACAAAGTCATTCCAAAAGAATTGGCTGTACATCGGCAATTGCTGTGCCTTTAGACTTGAGTTAATTAGTAAAATTGCAAGAATTAAATGAAAAGTAATTTTCATAGTCTTTTATTTCTTTAGTGTCACCACACCGTGGTATTTTTGTCCATTGCCCAAATCAATTATGTAATAGTAATCAGCAATGGGTAGTTCTTTCCCATCAAGTCTTCCATCCCAAGGAGCCATTTCTGAGTTAGCATAAAAGACCTCCTGTCCCCAGCGATCAAATACTTTTACAGTTGCATTTGGATAATTTTCGAAACCCATCGGCAGCCAAGAATCATTAACGTTGTCTCCGTTAGGCGAAATACCACCTGGTACTGCGAATGGAAATTCTGAAATAGGCATTGCATCGGGTTGTTGAAATCCCATGGTGTGTATTGATGAATTTTCAAGACGTAAAGTTAGAGGCTCTCCGATTGTGTGACTTATATGAATGTTTTCAGTGGAAGAGGATAGACCTGCTGATCCTATAACATCCCTCGATAGCTCAATCTGCGCATTGATCTCAAGATTTGAGATAATACAAGAGAGTAAAAAAATGTATTTGCACTTAGTCATTGTACTAAAATAATGGAAATAATGAAATCCATCAAATATTCTTTAGTACACTATTTTTCGATTGAAACCTCAGTGTCTTTTATGAATAATATTTCTAATCCACTCAAACGTTCTCTATCAAAATCTGATAATTCAATATTTTGTTCAATCTTTTTTGCTAGGCTCGGATCTGTGTACACCTTCAGTATATGTTGTCCATCCTCCAAGTGTCCGATTGGAATGAAGGATTCAATACCGATATGTCGTGATATTCCATTTTGAGAATCCTTCCATGATGCATGCCATTGGATTTCTCGTGTTTCAACGGAATCGATAGAAACACTCGCTATGTCTGAAACAAGAATATTCTGTTTTTCCTTCCCCAATCCATTTAATAAATTGTCCGCATGTATATTGTAAGGAATAAATAAGTTTAGGTAACTGTCATGAACAATTTTACTTTGAATACTGGGATTTCCTCTGTATCGACTAACCGGTTCATCTCTGTAAAACATAGGCCCCACATCCATACCATTTGTTAGCTGCATTGTATAGCCTCTTTTATCAAATATATTTTTCCAATGTAAATCTCTGTAGGTGTTAAGGTAACTTAGAATTAATCCAAAGGAAAGCATTGTGAAGGCTACAGTAAAGAATTTGACTTTTGGAATGTTACTAAAGAAATGAAATCCAGATTTCTCAATAAATTTGCGCAATGTTAATACATCTAGAACTGAAAAGATAGGAAATACAAGGTAGCTCAGGACGGGTGTTTTTCGGAATAAGCCTGCAGAGATTAAATCCATAACGTAAAGTATAAGAGAAAGAACAACAAGGTTCATATACAAACCATAAGCGTATTTCCATTCTAGTATTGAGGGTACGGATAGCAATAGAAAGATGGTCAGAATGAGCCCAATAAGAAATATAGTGCTGCTAATTGATAAGTAAATTACGATTCCACAATAGCGGTCCACACGAATAATTGAAACTTGAAGATTTTCTTCATGACTAACAGGGATTTTAAATGGTTTTTTCCATTTTATATTTTCTTTGTTTACGCCCTGAGGATAGGCGTAGTTTACACATACCATAGATAACCATATGGCGCGGAGAATAATATGGGTAATGAAACCGATCTTTAATAACTCTAGTCCAAGGGTGCCGATGAGAAGAATCGCACTCCTTCCTAAAAAAAATGTAAATTCATTCGTGCTTTCAATCCAATTCACCCAGCTCCCAGACAATTGAAATAATGAAAATATTGCCCCTCCAGAAATTAAGAGTTCTAATTCCCAAGAGTTTTCCATGATTTGCTTGAGCCATTTCGGAATTTGATGATTTGAATTTGTCATATAAATCACTAATTAATAGTTGGTTAGTTAGCAATCTACAAATTATTTCTTTCATATTTTGAATATTTCACCCCAAGGGTCCATTCTTTTAATGCAACTGACTTGCAATATTAAATATCAGGTGTTATCTTTGTAGCCGATGAAGCAAATTTTAATTTTTGGTATTTTGTTTGGTATGGTTCTCATCCATGCGCCAAAATCTTTTTTACACCAATGTGAGCATGAAGTTCATCATAGTCACAATATGAAAAAGGAGCATCATTCAGATCAGAATCAAGAGGGCGCCCTGTTCGAAGCAGCAGATTGTGATCTCTGCTTGTACGCCTTTCAAGCCATAGATACGCCAGACTTTGTTCTTGTTAAAGTTCCTAATCGGGAAATAAGTCAACAAATCGCAGTTCAAGAGAGGTTCGTCCGTTATGGTTCACGCGCACACCTTCAACTTAGAGGACCCCCTCAAATCGTTATAAACAGCTAGTTTAAAAAGTAACGATTAAAAAATAAAAATGAATAAATTTTCTTTGATTTTCCTGTTTATGTCGGGATACATGTGTTTCGCACAACAACTGTTCGGAGTAGTTACCGATGGTTTAAATAGAGAACCTATACCAGGTGCCAAAATTGAGCTTAAGGAGTTGCAAGTTGCCACTTACACTAAGAATGATGGTTCGTTTTCGCTTGAAGGTGATTGGCCAGAAACGTTAACGCTTCAAGTGAGTTCCGCTACTTATGAATCCAAAGTTCTTTCCATCTCATGTTGTGATCTTATAGAAGTCGTACTCTATTCTGATCCTCATAACATGGAGGAAGTAATGGTTCGTGTTGAACGCAGAGAACTTCAGGGAAGTATGACGCAAAAGACGGATTACATTGAATTGGATAAGTTGAATGTAATATCGCCCATGACTATTACAGAGGCGCTGACTCAAATAGATGGAGTTCAAATGGCCTCTTATGGACCACTGAATGCGAAACCTGTTATTCGAGGAATGCAAGGTATGCGCGTTGTTACGTTTTTAAATGGAATGCGGATCAATAACCAGCAGTGGGGTGGAGACCATGGATTAGGAATCTCACAAGCGGGTATGGAAAGTGCAGAGGTAATAAAAGGACCAATGTCACTAATCTACACAGGAGACGCAACGGGTGGACTTCTTTATCTAAAGGACGGTTCATTTGCAGCACAGAACTCTTATTCAGTAGACGTAAATACACAATTTGAAACTGCTAGTTTAGGCAGTCAGAATTCAGTCGTTTATAAACTCTCAGGCAAAAAGCTTCGGATGAGTGCCGCTGGTATTTTTTCGAGTTATGCAGATTATAAGCTTCCAAATGGTCGTTTTTTGAGCGATTCTCGAATGCAAGACCTAGGTGGTAAATTTAAGTTGGGTTACAATTCGGGAAAATGGAATTTTGTACTTAACTATTTGTATTCTAATTCTACAGTAGGAATTCCAGGTCACACCCATGATGTGAACCCATTGGCAGAATCATTCATGGTCGATTACCAAGAGCGAGATTATTCTTTACCACATCAGAAAATTGAAAATCATTTCGGCAACATCAAAGCCAGCTATTTTATCAATTCAAAAAATAAAATGGAATTTTATGTAAACCATGGCTATAATAACCTAGCGGAGTATGCAGAGAAGATATTTACACCGGCTATCGATATGTATCTAAATTCTAGCTCAGTGCAGGCGAGACATCATTGGAATCCAAACAAACGACTGCAATTGTTATCAGGGATTCAAACAATTCTCGAAAATAATGAAAATGGTCTTGACGCTGAGGAGCGCTTAATTGAAGACTCGGACCAATATGACCTTGGGCTTTACAGTTCTCTTTCATATGACTTAAAGGGAGTAAAATTAAACGCAGTGCTTCGCTTTGATAATCGATCTATTCGAAGTGCGGATTTCAGCGGCGATTACCCGAATGTAAATGCAGCATTTGGCCTGAGAAAACAATGGGAGGGTGAATCCATAAAAGATCTTTCGGCTCATTTGTCTTCTGGGACTAGAGCTCCTCATTTGTCTGAGTTGTTAAGTGATGGTGTACATCATGGTGCAGTGCGATATGAGTTGGGTGACCCGAATTTGAAGTCTGAACGATTTGTTCAGTTAGATATCAATTATGAGTTCTCTAATGAACATTTTTCTTTAATGTTTAACCCTTACGCTACCTATGCCAATGGCTATATACAATTGGCGCAGGTCGATTCTGTAATTGATGGAATGGAGGTGTATGAATACGCAGCTAAGGATGGTGTATTGTTGTATGGATTAGAAACACGCGTTCATTATCATCCACATTTTGATCACCGTATTCATTTTGAAACAGGTTATTCAAACACATTTGGACGTGATTTAGGAATCGTACAATCTGGAGAAGATTTATATTTTATGCCTCAGGCGAGATTGCGGTCGAATGTTCGCATTGAACTTTTTAAAAACAAAGCTTTCGGTTTTGCTTCTGTTATTGTTCAGCACAACTATTTCTTCAATCAAGATCGGGTGGGTCCTTTGGAGACAGCAACAGATGCTTATCATCTTTTGCAATTAGGCTGTCAAATGAAGTGGGATAGCAATTCGCCGGTTCAACTTTCTTTTGGTGTGAGGAATGCACTGAACACGAGTTATATCAACCACATGTCAAGTCTTAAATCACTCGGCTTAAAGGAGCCGGGTAGAAGTTTCTACTTTAATCTTAAATGGAATATTAATGGTAGGAATCAATCAAATAAGTAATCAACAATAAATAAATAATCAATTAAATTTTAACTTATGAAAACTAAAATGTTTTTTGCAGCGGCGCTGCTTATGGCAAGTGTTGCTTGTAACAAAGAAGAGTGTTTCGAATGTCATTATGATGGTCCTAACGGAGAAGAGGTAGAACTAGACGGTGAGTACTGTGGTGACGCAGCTGAAGACCTCGAAAATACTGGTTATGTTATGGACAGTATAGTTTATACTGTACATTGTGGAGAGCACTAAGATTCTTCTAATTGAATTGAAAGCGTCTCATTTGAGGCGCTTTTTATTTTTATAATCAGGCCTTATCCAAAGCCAAAAACATCACCTTGAATGATTTGAACAAAAACCCAAATTATTCCAATTAGTAATGCTAACAATAGGATACCTAGAACCACAAGAAGAACGATTAAGCCATTTCCTGATTGATTTTTCTGAGTCTCATTTTTATTGATTTTAGAATCATGCTCCCTAATTGACTCATTCGTGTTAAAATACGCAATACGCTTATATCTTTTTAAAACTTTGCTCTTCGCTATTCGATTTACTAATGGTTCCACTGCTACAATACGTTTTTTTATATCCTTTTCTATTGTTTCAGAAATCTGATTTTCATTTTCTTGACTTTCTGACTGTTGCAGATTATCTTCAATGGTCTGAAAATCTAAAATCGATGCTGATTCTCTTTCTTTAACCATTTCACTCGCTTTAAATGAATATTCGGAATGCGTCTTGTGGTTGTATAGTGAGCAACTTGAAATCAGAATCAATACAAAAAGTATACAGAGGTTTTTCATTGGTCAGTTTTAACTAATCAAAATTAATATTTTCTTAGTACCTTTAAAAAAAATAATTGTGTATAAAAAACTTACTCTTGCTTCCCTTCTTTTACTGATTAATGGTTTTATTTATGCCCAAAGCTTCAGTGTTGATGCCACAAATATACCTATAGATGCCTGTACTGGATGTACAGGTCCAAGCAATAATACAAACCTTAATGCTCTATCGGATGCCACACTGAATTGGTCTATAATTGATGTTGATGTTCCTGAAGGTTGGGAATTCTCCAATTGTTTTCCCAATTGCTATCAAATTGGTGTTACTTCAGGGGTCCTATCTATTATTTCAGGTCAGCAATACTATTTAAACTGTCATGTTTATCCGAATGAAATTATGGGTGAAGGAACGATAACCATGCAAATCACCGACAATGGCGGTACTATCGAGGAGGTAACATGGAATGCTATTATTGGAAGCGCGGGGCTTATTGAAAATATCTTGGATGAAGATGAACTAACTATTCAAGCAATTTATAACCTTCAAGGCCAGCAGATTCCGGAATTGCTTATAAATCAATTGCAAATCGTTGTCTTTAGTGACAATAGTAGAAAGCAAATATTGATTACTGAATAAAAAAATCAAAACAAATAAATACAACGACCTTCAGTAATGAGGGTCTTTTTTTGTCCTTATATTTTTTAGAATTCTATAATTCTTGAGATATTTCTTTGATTCTACATCACGTGCCTTTCTACAACCTAATTAAAACAGGGGTTTTCACTAAAACATAATACATCAAAAAGGTTACTTTTTTTTAGGAGTTAATTGCTGAACTACGTAGTATCACCTAATTCATGTGTGGGTAATACCTAGTGCGATAATAGTGTCGTTGTGTATTTTGTAATTGGTTTGACTGATTTAGTTTCAGTGTCGGATATAGTATTGCAGATTTGTGTCAACAAAAACAAACAAACAACAAAACGCACGGATATGTATACTTTTAAATCTTTAACACTGACAGTCGCTTTTCTCGCAGCAACGTTCATTTCATTTTCACAAGAGCCTTCAAAAATTTGGCTTACAATTTCTAACCCATCAGATGTTCCATTTGAAAATGAAGCAGGTGTCCTTGTCTCCAATGACGCATCTCTTCAAGATGCAATTTCTTCACTCAATATTACAGAGGTAGAAAAAGCGATTCCATCTTCAAGACAAGCAGCATTATTATCAGTATATGAATTGACGTCATATACTTCTGATGTCGTAGATATGTATGCTGAACTTACAAATTCGTTAGACGCTTCTTCAAAAGTAGTTTACGCACCTGTATATGAAACTTTAAATGCGCCAAATGATTACTTAAAGGTTTTCCCAGAGGATTATGCTTTGGATTTAATCAATGCGCAAGAAGCGTGGGACGTTACAACAGGAAACAGTGATATCGTACTTGCGATTTCAGACCAGAACTATTTTACTGATCATGATGAGATCGCTGGCAAGTATGTTTATTACGATGCAACAAACACATCTTCACAGACACACGGAACTGCTGTGGCAATTACTGCTGCGGGATCTACGGGCAACAACATTGGAAAAAGCGCAATCGGATACAACAGCTCATTGGCATTATATAAAATGAATTACAATGAAGTTCTTGATGCATCATATGCTGGTTACAGAGTAATTAACTTAAGCTGGTCAAGCGGTTGTTCATACAATCAGTATGTACAAGATATCATTAACGAGGTATACGATAACGGAACCTTTATAGTAGCAGCAGCAGGAAATGGATCTACGTGCGGTGGTCCATCGAACCTTGTATACCCTGCTTCTTTTGACAATGTTTTTGCAGTAACAAGTACAGGTCCTAACGATAACCACGAGAGAGTGATTGGCGATGCATCAACGACACACCAGCATAATGCAAGTGTTGATTTGAGTGCACCAGGATATGACATTGCAATTTCTGCAGCGCAAGGATGGTACCTTTATGGTTCAGGTAGCTCTTATGCTTCGCCACTTGTAACAGGAACAATAGGTTTGATTTTAGATGCGAATCCATGTATTACAAATGCAGAGATCTCATGGTTGCTAAAAGCATCCTCTACAAATGTTGACGCTTTGAATCCATCTTATGCAGGAATGATCGGAGCAGGTCGTTTAAATGCAAAGGCAGCAGTTGACATGGCTATCGAGATTAATAAGTTTTCTTTAGACATTTCATCTGGAGTTACTTGTCAATCGAATAGCGGTCAAATAGAAGTAGAAATTGTAGGCGGAACAGCACCTTATACAACACAATGGTCTAATGGCGCGACAGACTTGATTCTTTCAGATCTTTCAGTTGGTCACTATGATTTGACGGTTGTTGATGCATCGGGATGTCAATTAGATACCTCAATCGTTATCGAAGAAGTAATACCAACACAATTCGAAGGGACGGTTCAGAATGTAACATGTAACGGCGCTGCAAACGGCGCGATTGATGTTACGGTTCTAGATGGGACGCCAGGTTTCACATTCGAATGGGATAACGGAATGATGACAGAAGATATTTCTGGTCTTGTTGCAGGGACTTACAGATTGAAAATCACAAACGCAAATGGATGTAGTGTATGGGGAAGCTATACGGTTGAGCAATCAGCGTCATTGGTAGCAGAACTAGAGGTTATCCAACCAACCGCAGATGAGGATGGCGAAATTGATTTGACAGTATCTGGAGGAGTTGCACCATATACATACACATGGGCTAACGGGGAGACATCAGAGGATCTTTTTAATGTAACTGCTGGATTCTATGAAGTAACAGTTATGGATGCGAATGGATGTGATGTTATCACAAACACAATAGTAGAGGAGATGAGTGTCGCGGGAATTGAAGATATGGACGGAATACAAACAAGTGTTTATCCTAACCCAACAACAGATGTAGCAACAGTAACATGGAACAGTGCAGCGGTAACGAACATAACAATCGTAAACGCAAACGGCCAAGTGGTACAGAATGCAGCTGTGGCAATGCAGAACACATACAAAGTTGAAGACTTGAATCCAGGAATGTATTTCATCAACTTAACAGATGCTTACAAGCACTTAAATACACAGAAGTTAATAGTTAGATAAGTTTTAGCCTTTATCGAATAGAAAAAGCCTCCCGTTCAGGAGGCTTTTTTTATTTAATGATA
>JAQXCN010000027.1 GCA_029251865.1 Crocinitomicaceae bacterium
CGAATTTAGTTGCAGAAACCGTAAAGTGATCTATTTACAGATAAAAATAGGCCTCTGGAAAGGTTCTATACACAGGAATAAGATTTGAACACTCAATTATGAAACATTTATCAAAACCAAATAACCTGAGGCATTAAGTAACAATCTACACCACATATTTTTTTTAATAAAACGGTATCTCTATTCTATAATTAACTAACTTTGTAGCAAAGTTTAAGAAACGATATATGTCTGCAGATATTTTTGAAAAAATCAAAGCCAACAGAGGCCCATTAGGAATTCACGCAAAAGAGTCCCATGGTTATTTTACATTTCCAAAACTAGAAGGTGAAATAAGTCCACACATGGTTTTCAGAGGTAGGAAAATGCTAAACTGGTCACTAAATAATTATCTAGGATTAGCAAATGACCCCGAGGTAAGAAAGCTTGATGCGGAGGTAGCGCAAGAATACGGTTTTTCGCATCCTATGGGTGCAAGAATGATGAGTGGAAATACTGATTTCCATGAGCAGCTTGAGAATGAGTTATCTGAATTTGTAGAAAAAGAGGACACCATACTTTGTAATTTTGGTTACCAAGCAGTGCTATCCTGCATTGATGCACTGGTTGATCGAAAAGATGTGATCGTTTATGATGCAGAATCACATGCCTGCATCCTTGACGGCGTTCGATTGCACATGGGTAAAAGGTATGTTTTTAAACACAATGACGTTGAAGACTGCGAGAAACAGCTGATTCGTGCTGAAAAGCTGGCAGCAGAAACAGGCGGTGCAATACTAGTAATCACTGAAGGTGTTTTCGGCATGAGAGGAGACCAAGGTAAAGTAAAAGAAATCGTAGCGCTTAAAGAAAAGTTCAACTTTAGACTATTTGTAGATGATGCCCACGGTATAGGCACACTTGGTGCAAAAGGAGGCGGTACGGGTCAAGAGCAAAATTGTCAGGACGGTATAGATATTTACTTCGGAACTTTCGCAAAGTCATTTGCACTTATAGGAGGTTTCATTTCTAGCGACGCGCAAGTTGTAGAGTTTTTGAGATATAATATGAGATCTCAAATATTCGCAAAATCACTTCCAATGACTTTAGTTAAAGGAGCGCTCAAAAGACTAGAGATAATGAAAAGAAGCACAGCCCACAAGGATAAATTATGGGAAATCACAACGGCATTAAAAGATGGTTTAGTAAATAACGGTTTTGAAATTGGCCCTTCGAATTCCTGCGTTACTCCAGTTTATTTGAATGGCTCCATCCCAGAAGCCACAAATCTGATATACGATCTACGTGAGAACTTTAATGTTTTCTGTTCTATGGTCGTTTATCCCGTTGTACCTAAAGGAATGATTATTTTAAGACTCATACCTACAGCTTCACACAGCATTGAAGATGTCAATTACACAATTGATTGTTTTTCAAAAATTGTTGGAAAGCTGAAAGCTGGAGAATATATGGCTGATAAAATCGCACCTATCGAATAAGATTTTAGCCCTTTGCCAGCGCAACCATTTCTTTCAAAGTTTTTGTGTCAGGATCTAAAATGCTTGAACTAAAAAATACAGAGTTGTTTTTTTCTACCTGCTTTGTAGCGGAAAAGTGAATGTTATCTGTGGGCAACGTTGACAATATCCGTTTTATATTTTCTTTTGTAACGCCCCCACCTGGCATTATTTTTATACGCCCATTTGCATAATTAAAATGATCTTTTAGATTTTCAAGACCCTCAATTACATTGGGGCTCTGACCAGAGGTAAGTATGTTATCAAACTTTAACTTAACCAAATCATCCATTGCATCCTTCCAATCAAAGATATCATCAAAAGCTTTATGAAATGTTAACTCCAAACCAATGGTGTTTTGTCTGATCCTCTTAAGTAAAGGAATTGCTAACTTACGATTAGTGGTAAGAGCACCAACGACTAGACCGTCAATACCAAGTGATTTATAACAGTTGACTTCATCCATGATTTGCTGACATTCCGATCGGGAATAAAAGAAGTCACCTGCCCGTGGACGAATTAAAACATGTGTTTTCAACCCTAGGCCTAAAGCTTTTTTAACCAAAGCCAAAGAAGGAGTTAAACCACCACATCTCAAATTTTGACAAAGTTCAACTCTATTAACTTTATATTTCGCTGCCAACTCAAGAGATTTGTAAGTTGATGCGCAGATTTCAATTTGCATAATGATTTTTATTAACCTCTTCGAATAGCCTATTTCAACTCAAATATAAGGTTAATCAGGAATACATCAACCGGCAATTGAACCCCCATTTTTTACCTATATTTGCAGACAATGAATGGTACAACACAAAAGGAAAATCAGCAAAACGAAAATGTGAATTTCGAATCTTTCAAAACAACTGTTTTAGAAGATTATAAACTAGCCTGCTTGTCAAGAGAGGCCTCTTTACTAGGAAGAAAAGAGGTTCTTACTGGAAAAGCAAAATTTGGTATCTTTGGAGACGGAAAAGAACTCGCGCAAATTGCATTGGCTAAAGAATTTAAAAACGGAGATTTTCGATCGGGTTACTACCGTGACCAAACGATAATGTTTGCGATCAAAGAGTTGACTGTGGAGCAGTATTTTTCTGGTCTTTATGCGCATACGGATGTGGAGGTTGAACCGCAATCTGCAGGTCGCCAGATGGGGGGACACTATGCCACGAGGAATTTAGATCAAAAAGGGCATTGGAAAAACTTAATGCAGCAAAAAAATAGTAGCTCAGATATTTCGCCAACTGCAGGTCAAATGCCAAGACTTGTTGGACTTGCTCAAGCTTCAAAAGTTTACCGAGAAAATGAATCTTTAAGCGCATTAGACAATTCAAAAAAATTCACCAACAAAGGAAATGAGGTAGCGTTTGGAACGATAGGAGATGCCTCAACAAGTGAAGGCCCTTTCTGGGAGTCTATTAATGCTGCAGGTGTCATGCAAGTACCACTGGTTATGTCTGTTTGGGATGACGGTTTCGGAATATCAGTACCTAGAGAATTCCAAACTACAAAAGGCTCCATTTCTGAGGCTCTGGCGGGAATGCAACGCACGGATGCAAAAAAAGGATATGAGATTTTAGTGACGAGAGGCTGGGACTATGCCCATTTATGTCAAACCTACAAAAAGGCAGTGCAGATCGCAAGAGATGAACATGTTCCAGTGCTTATTCATGTGAAGGAGGTTAATCAACCACAAGGACACTCGACATCAGGATCGCACGAGAGATACAAAAGCGAAGAGCGTCTTACATGGGAAAAAGAATTTGATTGTATTGCTAAATTCAAAGAATGGATTCTTTCCTTTGATGCCGCAGGAAATAAAATAGCTGATGAGGAAACGCTTGACGCGCTTCATAAAGAGGCTAAAGCAGAAGTTAGACAGGCTAAAAATACATCTTGGAAAAAGTTTACATCCGAAATTCAGGGAGAATTAAATGAAATAATAAATATCATTCAAGCGGTCGCCGACAGTAGCAGTCAAAAGGCATTCATTCTAAAAGAACTTGAAAACCTTAAAAAAACATACGAACCAATTCGAAAAGACCTCTTAAATACCGCAAGAAAAGTCTTAAGGTTAATACACAAAGAGCATTCCACTCAAAAAGAAAATCTCGCGAATTGGATTCAACTATCAATTGCTGGATCACACGACAAATATAGCTCCCACCTTTACTCAGAATCAGACGCTAATATCCATAACGTGCCTGCTGTTGAGCCGATCTACGGAGCAGATGACCGGATGGAGGATGGAAGAATTATTCTGAGAGAGAACTTTAAAAAGCAGCTTGAAAAAATGCCAGAGCTACTAATATTTGGCGAAGACGCAGGAAAAATAGGTGGCGTTAACCAATCCCTAGAAGGACTACAAGACACTTATGGCGCAAATCGAGTGTTCGATACGGGAATAAGGGAATGCACAATAATAGGTCAAGGAATAGGTATGGCAATGCGAGGATTAAGGCCTATTGCAGAAATTCAATACCTCGACTATTTACTATATGCCGTGCAAGTTCTTTCAGATGATTTATCAACCGTACAATACAGAACCAAAGGCGGACAAAAAGCACCATTAATTGTTAGTACTCGAGGTCATCGCTTAGAAGGTATTTGGCATAGCGGGTCACCTATGGGTATGATTATTAATGCCCTACGCGGCATGCACATCTGCGTCCCCAGAAACATGACAAAAGCAGCAGGTTTCTATAACACGCTTTTGGCGGCCGACGAACCCGCTCTTGTTGTTGAACCACTAAACGGATACAGAACCAAGGAGAAGTACCCTGAAAATATAGGCGAATTTAAAACGCCTCTTGGTATTCCTGAAATCGTTGAGGAAGGGCGAGATCTTACGATTGTTTCTTATGGATCAACATTCAATATTTGTCAAATGGCTTCTCAACATCTTTCTCAATTAGGAATTTCCGTTGAGCTTGTGGATATACAAACACTTATTCCATTTGATCTCAATCATATGATTTCAAATTCCATTAAAAAGACAAACCGACTGCTTATTGTCGACGAGGACGTTAGCAGCGGTGCGACAGGATACATTTTAGACAAAATAATGGTTGAACAGGAATGCTTCTATCACCTGGACGCTGCTCCTCACACCATGAGCTCAAAAGATCACAGACCTGCCTATGGTTCAGATGGAGACTATTTCTCTAAGCCTAATATCGATGATATTGTAGAAAAGGTTTACGCCATAATGAGCGAAAGTGATCCTACCTCCTACCCAGCACTTTATTAAGCCACTTTATCTATACTGAAGCTGAAACGGAAGACGCATCATTGTGCCATTCCATTCTGAACTAAATTGTATACTCTCCTCTATTGATTTAAGAATAGGATGACGTAGTATCGTGTTTGACGCCTCAACATTTATATCTTGACCCTCAATAAAAGAAATTAATTCATTGAATGGATCTTGTTTTAACTCAGGATAATAGATAACTTTTTGATCTTTAATATTATTCATTGCCTTGGCATAATTAATGGCTGCATGAAGAGTTCCAATGGAGTCAACCAAGCCTATACGCTTCGCATCATCACCTGTCCATACGCGCCCTCTGGCTATTTTATTCACAGCCTCTTTCGTAAGGTTTCTACCATTACTCACTCGCTCTAAAAACTGTTTGTAAATCTCATTAACCTCATTTTGAGCAATACTAAACTCAGTATCCGTTAGTTTGCGATTGAGAGACATAACAGAATGTTCGTGAGTTCCTATTATATCCACATCAACACCCAACTTTCCAAGCATCTTTTTCGTGTATGGTAAAACACCAAACACACCTATTGAGCCCGTCAAAGTAAAGGGGTCAGCAAATATAAATTCAGCTGGAGTAGAAACATAGTACCCGCCAGATGCTGCGTAATCCCCCATGGATACAATTACTTTTTTTTCTTTATTTGTCAAGGCAACTTCTCGCCAGATTTCTTCAGAAGCCAATGCACTCCCACCAGGACTATTCACCCGAAAGACAATTGATTTTACAGACTTCATTTTACGTGCTTCACGAAAAAGCTTACAAATATTATCACTTGAAAATCCCTTTCCATTCTTCGCAATTGAACCTTCAGCTAAAATTACCGCCACCGTTGGTTCTCCACCTTGAGCGAGAATTTGATTTTTAAAAAACGAGTCCTTACTGTATTTGGAAAAGCTATAAAGATTTAAATCATCCTGAAGTTTAACATTTACCTTTTTCATTAGAATTTTTAGAACCTCATCCTTATACAAAGCCTTATCTATCAAACCCTTTTCTACTGCATCACCAACATTTTTAAGATCTAAATTATTGGCATAGCTATTTAAAAGCTCAGTGGTTAAAGGCCTCGAGGTAACAATGTCATCCAACATTGAATTCCAAGTGGACTGCAAATAAGCATTCATTTGGAGTCTGCTCGAATCACTCATTTTATTTAGAAACAATGGCTCAACAGCGCTTTTAAAATCATTATTATCACCTTTTAGTATTGCTACCTCCACACCAATCTTTGATAATAAATCTTTTATGAAATAGAGCTCTCCTCCCAATCCCATCCATTGAAAAGCTGAAGTAGGAAATCCATAAACCTCATCGGCTGCAGATGCCAGATAATAGGCCTGCTGAGATACATATTCACCCGAATTATAGGCAACTACGAATTTTTTACTCTCTTTAAAACGAAGAATCCCTTCTCGAAGTTCTTGAGCGGAAGCCATACCACAATTCAACGTTCCAAAATCTAAAAATAAACCTTTGATTTTATCATCCTCGGCTGCAGTCTCTAACCCGTTGAGGAGCGCAGACAAACCCTTTGTTTGATTGATTGATAAAGCCACAGGGTCGATACTTGAGGTTGCCTGTTCTGCGATTAGACCATCCAGTTGAACATGTAATATGGTATTTGCCTTCACTTCGGGCTCATTAGAGTCAAAGAGGAAAACAATTCCCACAATTATACCTAACACAGTTACCAGGGCAATAAATGATAGTATTCGCGCCAAAAAAACGGAAAAGAATAATTTTTTAAAAGGCATATTAGTCTGCTGATCTTCCATATTTCTTTAATTTATAAAACGCCCTAGATTAAACCCATTTTCAACAATATTGAACTGCAATGTAAAGCGTATTTGATTTGTATAACTTCCATCATATAAGGAACCCATGTTTTGCGAACGAAGTAAAGGAAAATAAACACCAAATATATCCCCTATTCTAATCGCTAATCCAGCATTGGATACATATTCAATTTTTTCAAAACTAGGATAAAATCCTTGGTTATAGAATAGCCCAAAAAGATTTGGTTTTAAGGGTATAGCTAAATAGGTATTTAACGAAGCGACCCAATTACTATTTGTTCCTATACTCGATGTCGAATAAAAATTACCCATTCCATCCATCTGCTGCTGTACTCCTCCTCGATCAAAATAATATTGTTCCAAGAAAAGATCCCTCCCCCCTTCAACTCCTGTCATCGATAAATTTTGATGGTAGCTATCGAAAGTGTTGATCTCTGCCACTACATTTTTTCCGATATAGGCATTAAAACCAATATACCGTCTCATATCACCCAATCTATACTTGACATTAAAACTCGTATTCAGCTCTGCTCTGAGCATTCTATCGATATCAAATCCATCGTCATTTTCCGTCGATTGCTCATAGTAGGTTACGGATGGGGAGATCATAAATGAACTGTTTTTAAATTCCTTTTTGAAAAGATATTTTGCTCTCAATCCATAGTTGTTTTGATAAAGCGCTAGGTTTTGAGAGAAATCACCTTGCCAAACACCTTTGACTTCAGCGAAGCTAAAAAATGTGTTCTTTTTACTTCTATCACCAAATATGAGTTTCAAATAAGGCGTCACCCCAAAAAACCTAGATTGGAATTGACCAGGATGGGTAAATGATTTCAGTGATGCTCCTATCTTTAGCTGCTTAACGTTTTTCTTAGGAAGCACGACATATAACGCCTCGGCAATACCCACCAGGTTCTTGCTTTTCAATCCAAACTGAGGTGCAACGAGATATTGAAAACGTTGTAACGGAATTCCCAAATTATGGAAGGCAGTACCCAGCATCAATCCATCATATGTATTACCTGCAATTGTAGGTGTCCAAAACATATTGGTCCGATTTGTTTCGTGGTCTCCTGAAAACAATTCTAATTTTAGCGGCTCCCATTTGTGGAATAATGCTTTTTTACGCCAAGTATTGTTGTGACGTGAAAGTTCTGGAATATTTTTGTCAGCGTCGATCACAACTCGATTAAACTCGGTAATGTTAGACTTGAGAACCCCTTCAGTTTGTCCGGGTTCAATCCAAATACTTTCGATTAAATCATCATTTTTAAAAGCGTTAATTTCAATTGGACCATTTACCTGACCTGTATTTTTTACTTTTACCAGAGAACCACTTTTAAGATTTGGTTTTATGTTTTTAATTTTAAAGTCAACATGATTTGTGGTTTGAATCAAATCATCAAAAAACCATGCTAAATCTTTTCCAGTTTGATTCTCAAATAATATTCTTAAATCCTCAGGTTGAGGATGTTTGAATTTCCATTGCTCAAAGTAAACATGCATGATGCGGTCAAATTCTATATCACCCAAATAATCTTTTAAATAATAAAAAACTAGTCCCGTTTTTTGATACATCACGATTCCATAATTCGCTGAAGAGAATTCTGCCGAATGCGTCTCAATTGGTTGATCTGCGCCTGCTGTATGACTGAATCTATACGTTAAATCACCCATGTCGTGGTAATCCAAATCATTGAGGTGAAAACGGCCATTAAGAACCATGTCGGACAATCTAGTATTCTCTGGATATTTAGTTTGAATATACCTTACTTCATTCAAGGTGTTGATTCCTTCATCCATCCAGCCGTGCACACGCTCATTACTACCTAAAATACCATAAAACCAATTGTGTCCTACTTCATGTACAATTACGATTTCTAATTCCTCTTTAGATGAAGAATTACCGATAACTGTCACATTGGGATACTCCATACCGCCGCCTGCACTTATCGTTCCATCAACAGCAGTAACATGACTGTAAGGGTAATTCCCATTCCATAATGAATAAAAATAGGTACCATCATTTAAATACTCTATTGCATGTTGCCATACATCGGCATTATCCGGTACAAAAAGCGCCCATGTATCCACAAGTTTTCTTGTTCTTGGAAGCTCTACTTCACCTTTTAATGCAACGTATCTTTTATCCGCAAACCAAGCAAAATCATGAACCCTATCTTGCGTGTAACGAATTGTTTTCAACTTTTCAGATGATTTCGGAAATTTTAATCCCTCATCATTCTCATTGCTTTGAATAATATCTAATAAATCAGCCTTTGTATTTTGTGCCAAGTTTTTCATGAATTCTATTTCACTTGCATTTTGCAAGTCACCAGTTGAACCCACAACATAGTTTTCAGGCAATGTAATCGTTACATCAAAAGAACCGAATTCAGAATAGAACTCACCTTGATTTAAATACGGCATCGGATTCCACCCGTTCTTATCATATACAGCAGGCTTAGGAAACCATTGGGTTATTTGATAAGATTGACCGATGTGCCCAAGTCGTGATAGACGTCCTGAAGGCAGTTTTACACGGAAAGGAGTTGAAACCAATACAGATTCCTCAGGCATTAATGGTTTAAGAAGTTCAATAACTACGACATCACAATGTCCATCATAGTTCTCATATTTAACGACCTTCCCATCAATAGAAAAATCTAAAGAATCAATAAAGCCTAAATCTTCAGGAAGCGCATTTCCGATTTTATCATTTCCGTTTTCTGCAATTTGCAGCGCTAGAGCAGTCTCTCCACTACTATATGCGTTGGGCCAAAGATGAATATATATCTCTCTTAAAGTATCAGGGGAATGATTAATATATTCGAAAGACTCTAAGGCATGAAGCTCATGGTTTACGTCATTCAAACGAACATCAATATTATAATTAACCTCTTGTTGCCAGTAGGATTGGGCATTTGAAGGCAAAGAAGAAAAGAAATAAAGAAAATAGATGGAAATGATGTGTATGATTTTCATGACAAAAAAAATGGGCTGCAACGTTGCAGCCCATAAATTTACACAATTGTAATGCTATTTTATCATTCGCTCAGTACGAATATTTTGATTTCCATCCTTGAGCGTTATCATATATATTCCTTTCAACCAATGGCTCGTATTAATCAACATGCCATTATCAACAACAGCAGATTGAACAAGACGACCTTGAACATCATGTATTTGAACTTGAACATTCAATAGACCATTTGACTTAATTTCGATAAAGTCATTAAATGGATTTGGAATTACAGAAACTGCTAACAATTCGACTCCAGAGAAACCTGAAACATCATTTGGCGTAAAGCTTCCAAGACCACATGGGAACAATTGATAACCTGAATCATAAGGATCAGAAGTATCATACTGGCCACCAACACCTGTAACGCTGAAATCCACCTGAGGTGCCGCACCTCCTGGGATATCAGTATCAGAATCAATTCTAAGCGTAAAGACATTTGTTCCGTCTGTTACGTCTATATTGTTAGAACCTGTAGGGAATGTAGCTATTGGATCTACAAAATTCACATTCTCAATAGTGATCCATTGCGCCTCCGTACTTTCATCAAGAGCAGTCACAATTGTAGGTGTTACCGTTGCTAAACCAGATTCCAACACTAAGATACTATCAGCAAAAACTTGTGTTAAACCATTGAATTGTCCAATCTTACCAAGTACTGTTATTTTATCTCCTTCATTAACAACATAATTACTAACATCATCAAAATTAAAGACATTGATTCCGTCATTATTATCGTCAATAATGGTAAAACTTATACCTTCATTTCCATCGAAATCAATACAGTGAACCACACCAACAAGAGAAACCAATACATCAAGAGAATCAGCGACTCCGTTTGCAGTATTCGTTGTTACTTCACCTATGGTATATGGAGAATAATCAAGTGTCTCTCCAAATAGGGCTACTAAACCTGCTTCTGGAGATGGATTATCCAAAACAGTAATTGTCCCTATCATTCCATTTGCCGCATGCGAACCAACGGAGCAGTCGTATTCATAAGTCCCCGGTGTATTGAACACATAAGAATATAACTCTGTATCTCCAGTTGGACTAGAAACAAAACTTTCGGGATTATTGTAAGGCTGGCCTGTTATCGTATTGGTAGTAAAATTGACATTATGTGTTCCACCATCGTTTACCCAATAAACTGTATCACCAGCTGTAATCGTTAACTGGGCTGGAGCATAATAAAAGTTTCCTGCATTTACGATGTGTGCACCAGCATCACTGCCAGATGAAACAGTTAAAGTTCCCGTTTGGTTGTTATTTTGAGCAGCACCGTTGAGTCTAACATAGACCTGGGTTGGAGAAATTTCACCCACTGCAAAATCACCATTGATTGTTACCGATCCTAGAGCTGCAGCGGTTGCCGGATCAGCGTTAGGGCCTACCATTACAAATCCATACTGAATAATCAGTCCTGCTGGTAATTCAGCCGCAGTTGCTGACACTGAAAATGTTCCAGAAATAGGTAAATCAAAAGTTTTAGAACCATTGAAGGCATCTGCAAAACCATTATTAGGATCTAAAGCTTTAATAAAATATTTTGCCGTGTATCCAGCATCTAAATTGTTATTAACCACATTACCCGCAAAAGTTAAATCATTATCATTAGCCGAGGCTCCTGGCTCAACAAAAGTGTTTGCTTCCATATTCTTGTTACCTGCACCTGAGGCTTGATTCACCCAGAATGGATCTGTAGCATTATCAGCATAGGTATTTGTATTCGGAAGAAGTTTCACACTATTCGATCCTGGAGTAACAAATGCTCTTAAATCTTCAAGACCCCATGGAGAACCGAAGGCGTAACCACCACCATTTTCAGGAAGTTCAAACACATTCATATAACCGTTCCAAGTCGCATTTGCATCAAAAACTGTCGAATTCGCATAGGTTGGAATCGACAATGAATTTCCAAAGGTACCATTGGATTCCAATGCGATCTCAAATTCTCCAGTAACATCAATCGTCACATCATCAAGTAAATAGTTTCCTGAAATATTTACAGTTTGCTCAGCCGACGGAGTTCCTACGAAATGAGAGAAACCAACTAAAGTGTCTTGTTGAGTAAATAGAACTGGATCAGGATTTAAAATTTCACCATTCAATGATACGAGCGTTACATCTGTACCAAAATCAAAAGTAATTTCACCATTTGACGGACTTGCAGGCGCTGAACCATTTAAGCGAACATAAATCATTGTTGGAGCTAATTCTCCTGCATTCTGAGTAAGAATTAGGCTCGTTGCAAATCCTGTAGTCGTAGTTAGAGAGATTTCGTAGTCTCCAGAAACGGAAACATTAACGTCAGCAATCAAGTTTGAACCTGATGCTTCTGTTGTTTGCTCATCAGATGGCGTACCAACAAATTGAACGAAATTTGTCAATTCAGTCGCCGAAACAGTTACTGTTGGATCTGTACCAGCAGACGCACCTATCCATGATCCTGGATCGTAAATATTATCACCAACATTAATTGGTTGCAGAGTATGGCTCGTACATCCTGTAATTTCACTATCAGACCAAACATTCCATTCAGACTCATCCCATATTGGATTCGAAGCCGTTACGGATGCAATTCTTTCCGCACGACCATCTTCAAATTCGTGACAAGTAAGACTTCCATCCTCACCAGGCACACCGAAAATATCGATTGTATTGTCTGCAGGGTCAAAAATAGCAATTTGATCATCGCCATTACTATCCACAGCACCTCCAGTTCCAGCCTCAATGTCTGGAGCGAATCCATAAACGGCTTCGAACTCAGCTGCATTGGCTGCAACTATAATAAATGAATTAGCAGCTAAACTTGAAACAGGAGTTAAATCTACACCTGTCCCTTGTGGGCCAGCATTTCCATTGGTCCATCTTCGCAACTCCCAATCTGTAAGATCCACAGCGGAACCGCTAACATTATATATCTCTACAAAACGGGCTCCGGCATTATCATTCGGATCAGCCAATTCAGATATAATTAATTGACTAAAAGAATAACTGCTAAAAAAGAAAGTCATTAGCAGTAAAAACGTGTAATTTTTTTTCATGGTTTATTTTATTTTTTGGTGGTTAAAAATACGAAGGAAAATTAAAAGAATAACATATACTTATAAACAAAAAAAGGCACCGAAGTGCCTTTTTTGTTGATTCTATAAGAATTAAGCCTTTGGCTCTTCTTTACGTTCTGGTTTTGGTAAAAGAATTTTTCTAGATAACTTCCATTTTCTGGTTCTAGGATCTTTTCCTATCACTTTGAATTTCAGCATTTCACCTTCTTTACAAACATCACTCATACGTGCTGTTTTCTCCCAAGCGAATTCAGAGATATGAATTAAGCCATCTGTTCCTGGCACAATTTCCACGAAACATCCAAAGTCCTTAACAGACTTCACAACTCCTTCATATTCGGTTTGGTCTTCTACTTGCGGCGGGAACGCGATCAGCTTCAGTTTCTCTAAAGCATTTGCCATATCGTCACCGTTGTTCGAAAGTACCTGAACACGGCCTTCACCATTTTCTAGTTCTTCGATAGTAATTGTTGTATTTGTTTCTTTTTGAAGCCCTTGAATAATTTTTCCTCCAGGTCCGATAATTCCACCAATCATTTCATTTGGAACATTAAATGCCTCAACTCTTGGCGTCTGAGGCTTAAGCTCAACATTTGGAGCTGGAAGCGTCTCAAGAATTTTATCTAAGATATGAAGACGTCCGGCTTTTGCCTGCTCTAAGGCTTGTATTAGAACCTCGTAAGGCAATCCGTCAACTTTAATATCCATTTGACAAGCCGTAATTCCTTTTGCTGTTCCGGTAATTTTAAAGTCCATGTCACCCAGGTGATCTTCATCTCCTAATATATCAGATAACACTGCAAATTTTCCATTTTCAGCAACGAGTCCCATTGCGATTCCTGTGACAGGTGCTTTAATTTGAATACCACCATCCATCAATGCCAATGTACCTGCACAAACTGTAGCCATTGAAGAAGAACCGTTTGATTCTAAAATTTCTGACACCAAACGAATCGTGTATGGATTATCCTCTGGTAAAACAGGTCTCAATGCTCTTAGTGCTAAATTACCATGACCAATCTCCCTTCTGGAAACGTTGAATTTCATTCTCGCCTCTCCAGTTGAAAATGGAGGGAAGTTATAGTGCAACATAAATGGCGTTGATCCTTTGAAAGTCACATCGTCAATCATTTGCTCATCCATCTTACCACCTAAAGTTAAAGTTGTAAGAGATTGTGTTTCTCCTCTCGTGAACACTGCAGAACCATGAGCAGTTGGTAAGTAATCTACCTCAGACCAAATTGCACGAACCTCGTCAAACTTACGTCCGTCCAAACGAATATTGTCATCAAGCATCGTGTCACGTACTGCCTTTTTCATTGACTCTTTGAAGTAAACAGAAACGTATTTACCAATCTCTTCCGTTTCTTCCTCAGTCAATGAAGCAAGAAATTCTTCTTTAACTGCGCCAAACAATTCAGCTCTTTTTTCTTTAGATGCCAAACCTTGCTTTGCAACTTCTCTACATTTATCATAACTAAACGCTGCGACTCGAGCACGTGCATCTTCATTATGATCTTCATGTTCATATTCTCTTTTCGGTGATGAAGATGGTATTTCCGCAGCTAAATCCAACTGGAACTGACATTGCTTTTTAATTGACTCATGTGCAATTTTAATAACATCTACCATTTCAGCTTCTGAAGCTTCTGCCAATTCACCTTCGACCATTACAATATTGTCAATAGTACCAGCAATGATACAATCAACATCAGAAACAGCCATTTGCGCTAAAGTTGGATTGATTACGAATTCGCCATCTACTCTACCTACTCTTACTTCCGACATCGGACCATTAAATGGAATGTCTGATACGGCAATAGCAGATGAGGCTGCAAATCCAACAAGTGCATCTGGACTGTTCACGCCATCATATGCAATTAATTGCATCATTAATTGAACTTCCGCATGGAAATCATCGGGAAATAACGGACGTAAGGCTCTGTCAACGATTCTCATCACGAGAATCTCGCGCTCAGACGGTCTAGCTTCTCTTCTAAAGAAACCACCTGGGATTCTTCCATCAGCAGCAAACTTTTCTCTGTAGTCGACCGTAAGCGGTAAAAAATCCACGCCATCTTTCGCATCTTTGTTCGCTACAACAGTAGCCAAAATCATTGTATCTCCCATTCTCAGAACGACAGCTCCGTCGGCTTGTTTAGCCAATTTACCCGTCTCAATGGAGATTTCTTTGCCACCTATTTCGATGGTCTTCTTTATTCCTATATTCATATTTTATTTTTCTATTATTATCAAATTATTAAAAACAAAAGGGACAGCCGATACGATCGATTGTCCCCTCTTTTAATACGTAATGTAAACCAATTGAAATTAGCGACGAAGCCCTAATTCTTTAACCAATTCACGATATTTTTCAATATTCTTATCTTTCAAGTAGTCCAATAAACTTCTTCGCTTACCAACAAGTAATTGAAGTGCCCTTTGCGTACCGTAGTCTTTTCTATTTTTTTTCAAGTGCTCAGTCAAATGACTAATTCTAAATGTAAACAAGGCGATTTGCCCTTCAGTTGAACCGGTGTTTTTTTCAGACCCACCATGCTTCTTGAAAATGTCTGTTTTTACTTTTTTATCTAAATACATGCTAATATTTTTGTAAATGATTATTATGTAGTTCACTTTGAACGAGCGCAAATTTAGGGATTGTTTTTTAAATCACAATAAGAATTTAGGTATAATTAGGTGAGTAAAAATTTAAAAGAAAAAGTAAAAGCAAAAAAAAAGCCTCCGAGGAGACTTTTTATTTTGGTAAAGACTATTAATCTTTTCTCTTGATTACAAAATTCAATCTCCACATGTGCTTGATAAAGCGTCCAATTTCGGCAATAACTTCAAAGAACCAAACGATTAAGTTATTCAGCGCGAAGTAAAATACTTCCTTCATTAATTTAAATGATATCACAGAAACATATATAGCGAATAGAGGTATCAAGAAATTCTCAACAGGAGCACTGAATTCTAGATCTACCATATAAGTTTTCGCAGTCATCAAAAAGCCCAAAGGCCAAGCTAAAAATATTACGGCATCAATTAAGAAGTTAACCAGGTAAATAAAATAAAATGCAAATAACGGATATGCTTTATCCTTTTCGTTGTACTGTAAAGATCGATTTTCCCAAATCAAACTTAATCTCGTTGCTGCTTTTCCCCATATGTGATAAGGCAAAATAAACGGTATGTAGACAACTACGTAGTATAAAGCTGCCATTAACGCATTTAAACCATGTTTGCTAAAGTCAAAATCTTCAGTCTGAGGGTCATGTATTGTATTATCTTGTTCCATAATTAAAAATTTATATGGTAG